>JBJMGJ010000119.1:0-8066 GCA_045807965.1 Bryobacteraceae bacterium
ATTCCCTTGACATATTGCAGCGAAGTGGAGAGGTCCAACCTTCTAGACTACCGTTGGCCCGGGATGAGCAGATAGGCGGATTCGAAACGCGCTTATTGAGTGAAGCGCGGCGATCTGGCTGTGCCTACAAATTAACGACTTCGAACGGCGATGGCGCCGCAAGCGCAACGCCAGAGACCATTTTCACCACGAACTGCGGCCCTGGCCACCGCGATCCGTGTGGCGGCGCACATGAGCTTGCGGACCTGTACCCGAGTTGTTGATCTCAGGGTCCCTTCGGTCGCGTCGATTCGACCCTTCATTGCACGGGCATTTGAATCGACTCGTCAGGTATTGCTCTACGTTCCCCTTGTCGATCCCTTCGAGGAGACTCGCTACCGCGCGAAGGTGGTTCTGACGCAGTGCAGCGAGATGCGCAAGCAACTCAGCGGGGGCGTTAACGATGTTTTCGAGGTAACCCTGACCATCTGGAGACGAACTCCAGTCGTTACCGGGAAATGCCACTCCAGCAGTACCAAGTGTGGGCTGCCCGTTCTGATCAAGCGGTAAGTAACTCGTACCGCGAGTCGAAATTGCGGCGTTGTATATGCCCGTAGTGAATTCTTCCGGGGATACATCCTCCCCGATCAGAAACAACATGGCATTGTAGCGATGAGAACCGGGCAAATCGATTTGCGTAAAGCCTGCGTTTGAGCCCGTCCAGAGCGCAGGGTCGATGGTGCCCAGGTAATTGAAGAACCCTGCAGCGCGTTCGCCTGTCAGATGGTTCTGAAATCTAACAATTGCATAAGCGAGAGAAAATTCATTAGGGTTGTTCGGGTGATATCGCAGGTTGAACTGAGCTGTACCTGACTGGTTCAGGACGTATCCCAGGGCGTTATCGAGCACAAATATATCTGACGGGCTCGCCGATTCGTCGATCGTCAATACGTATGACGGATCAGTTACGCCTTCGAATCCCCCGGCGGCAACGGCGTAATGCGTGTTGCTGGGAGCGATGGTTGTGATAACTCCCTTTTCCGCAAGCGCATGAATGACTTCCTGCACGATCTGGCAATCCCGTAGCAGGCGATCGCTCCAGAACTCCAGCTTGGAGTATCCCAAATCGAGGATTTTCGTGAGATTTGTCGTCCCAACAATTTGTTCACTTGGAATCGGCTCGACCGAGATATAGGTTTGGGCCCGGGCATGCCCAGTTCCGATGTATGCAGCGAGAAAGATTATCCACGGGAGGAAAACAGTCGATCTTCGGCTCCGTTTGCCGGTTGCGAGCAGTTGGGTATGCACTGGTGGCTCCGTAGGGGTTTGTTTGTAATCTGATCGAACGCCGGAAGGACGTACAGCAAAGCCGTTCGCGGTATAAGGTCCGCTCGCGCTTGTTTGAGGGGATCACGTCGGATTCGTATTCTACATCACCGGTGATTCCGGATCACGAGAAAAAAACACGACCCGCATTCAACATGCGATGGCATTTATACGAGAATAGAGGACCCGCAGCCTTACGCCAGGAACGGTATGCAGCGGGTGAGTTGTTGAACGGCACCAAGGAGAATGTCGGTCTCGCAAGACGAACCGCCGGCGGTGCCTCGGCAGATTATGGCCGAATCCTGAAACTTCGCCACTTCACCCGATCAGGGTTGCAGCCTGGGGACTTTGCTTGCCGTGCTGGGAGAGTTCGAACCGTGTACCGAGAATGGAAGCCCTGCTACAAGTTCACGCCATCAGCGCCGATAGCACCATTAGAAAATTGCTCGTATTTCTGAACTTTAACGCTGGCGATGTCGCTCGCTCCCAGCAGATCGGGAACCTCGAGCCGCAAATCCTATGGCGCCTAACCATGCGCAGGTGGTCAAAGCTAACGCAGTGCGTCGGTTACCGGCCGGTACTTCCCCGCTGCCTCGGCAGCGCCTCCTACCGTCCTCGTTCCAGAGCCATTCGCTTTCCGAACAGTGATTCTTCCCCGTTCCGTGGCGAGTTTGACCTCTGGTCCGCTTCCGACCGCTCCGCTCAGCCGCGCCCCGCGCCCTTCGGAACTCGTTTTCAGCGCTTCTCCGAAGTCGTTCGACACCTCTCCGTGATCCGTAATGGCACTCATCGCAAAGGCTGCGGATTGCGGAATCGCGAGTTCGATATTCCCGGATCTCGCGTGCACAACCATCCTACCCAGCGGGACGCGTCCGGGATTGAGTTCGACATCGCCCTTGTCGACGCTTAACTCGAGACCTTCCGTGAAGTTACTGAGACTAACGTCAGTCACGCGCGTCGTTAGCCGAGTGGGACCAACGACGTTTTCCATACTGACACTGCCGCGATCAACTCGAATCTCGCCGGGCACTCCCTGCACATTGAATTCGGTTCGGGAATTTTCAACCCTTACCGCTTTCGCAAGGTCGCGCAGAGCGAGGCTGCCTGTGTAACTGCCGCTAATCGTGACCTGCCCCGCAATCTTGGTCAGCTCGACATCCGCTCCATGGCCTCGCAGGTCTACAGTTCCCTTCACGTTATTGCAGCGGATCAGATCACTTCGCCGAGTATCAATCTTCACCGCGCCGTCGATATCCTTGAGCCGGATACCGGCGTTTTCACTGCTGACGTCGACACTCCCGGATAATCCTGAAATATCGAAATCGCCCCTCGTCCCCGTAATTTCAACACTGGCGCCCTTGGGTACGGAGATATCCAGATTCGTGCTCAGATGGACGCCCGATCGAGCCTTGCCTTGATTGCATCGCAAGACGACAGTGTTGCCTTGGACCGTGATGTTGACGGGGCTGTCGTCGTTCGCCCGTCCCAATTCGGCTTGATCGAAGGCGCTGATGAGCTTATGTCCCCCGACCGTCATCTCCTCGCCATCGACGCCCACAATCTTTGCGTCGCCCCGGAAACTCTCAATGATCAGGCGAGGGCTTCGACCCACGTTCTGCTGGATGGGGTTCACGGAGAACTCGCGCTCTTCGCCAAAGGCTCGGATGCCCCGTTCGAAAGCGGACCACCGCATCCAGGGACTCGCCTGCCGAATTTGAAACGCTGAAAACCCCAGGAGGCAAATCACCACCACGGCGAGCCAGCCCAGCCCGGAAACGCCGTTGGGAGGCAAGGGCCGATTGGTGAAGAAGCGAAAACAAATTTCGATAAATTCTAGTGATCCCCATGCGATCAGCACGTACGGCCAGTAGTTGCTGAGCAGATCTCCCATGCGGAACTCCGGCGAGAGGGAATGGATCAGAAACACGACGCCAATCGCAATCAGCACGATTGGGCCAGTGAACGAGCTTCGTGGCCTCATCGGACGGGTCCTCCCGAAGGAGGGGGTGGCGGATAAGCGCCGGAGCCGGATGACGCAGTTCGCTCCATCAGTTTCATCACCCCGACGACAATGATCAGCAGCGGCCAAGTGCGATAGATCGGGAATCCACCGGCTTGGTGGATTGCAAAGAGGATGCCCAGAGTGATCAGCAGAATGGGACCCCGTGTCGCCTGAAAAAATAAAGCCGTCCTATTGTTCACGCGTCACCTCCGCCGGCCCCGCCGCCCTGCCCGCCTCCGGCGAAGGGCTCGCCGGGGGCGGAGAGTAAGGGGAAATGCGTGCGGCATTTACACGTGAATACAACATGTAGGCTCCGACAACGATCAACAGTACAGGCCAATATCTGCCGATCCGCCGAAAGTCAAGGAGCTTGAGCGTATCGAGTAAAAACAGAAACCCGACCGCGATGAGAATGATGGGTCCCATGGGCGCCCGGCTGGCGACGTGATCCTGCGAGATCAAACTCGACCATTCGTCCACCACGATTCCCATCTGCCGCTTCTTGGCCGTGTGATAAGCCTCGAACGGCATATAGAACATGAAGGCTGCCAGCATGATACCCAGGAATGGGATAGCCGATCCCTCACTGTTCCCGCTGATCAGGCTCACAATGACCCCGAACACCACCGCGTGCACCAGACCCTTGATGTATTGGCCGTTGTAGATGGCTCCGACTCCCGGTATTAAGCCGAGAAGAAAGGCCAGCGCGGGAGATGTTTGGACTGCCGCGGCGGTATAGGTATTCGGGGGCTGCACATAGGGATTCGACGGATTGGTCGTCCCGGCGTGCGAGTTTTCCGTAAACGCGACCGGCACGTGATCCTGACAGTACACCGTGCCTTCTGCTACTCGCTGACAAAGGGGGCACAGTGCCCGCCCGCAAGTACGGCAGAATGCTGATGCGGGCGTCTCAGGGTGTAAGTAACAATTCATTTCGCATCTGCTCCTTCGGTTTTTCTGGTTTCCGGGCTTTCTTTATTCGACCCGGTGGTATTCGCCGGCTGTGTGTCTTCTGGAGGAGCAGCCTCTTGCTGCTCGCGCAGCTCGCGCAACCTTACCTCTATCTCATAGACCCAGCGGAGATTCTCGTAATATTTCACCGCCCGGTCCTTCAGGCGGACGGTCTTATCCTCGATACTGCCCCAAACTCGGACGGGGTTTAGGTCCTCGGGCTGGACATGCTGCATCTTCACGCCGGTGCAGCGTTCGAGCATGGCGATAGACAGAATCGTCATGGCCATTCCCATCGCCAGCCGCGGCTGGAGCACGGGCTGGAGCCATTCCGAAGCCAGGCGGCTGAGAAAGCCCTGCCTTTCGAACGGCTGTCGGATTCGAGCCGTCGGCGCGTGGTATGCAATCCGTGTGATCAGCTCCGGTGGCGGAACAATCTCTTCACTCTTCTGCAAAAACCGGACCGCGCCCTGTGCATCCGCCATCAGTTCTCGGCACTGCTCGCACTGAGCCGCATGCTGCTCTACGCGAATCCTTTCGGACTCCGGCAGCGTGCCGTCCAGATAGTCGGCCAGCAGTACCTCGAATTGGGCGCAATCAATCATCTGGTTCTTCTAAATAGTTACTTTGTTCCGTCTCAGCACCTTGGCTAGCTCTGCCCGGCCCCGGTTCAGTCGCGATTTGACCGTTCCCTCGGGCACGTTTAGTACAGTTGCAATTTCGCGATACTCGAGCTCTTGCAGATCGCGCAGAATGACCGCTTCTCTGAGCTCCGGAGAAAGCTTCTGGAGAGCGGCCTGAAGCAACTCCCCAGCCTCGCGGCCGGCCAGGAGTCCGTCGGTCCGGGAACCTTGCGCCGTCTTTTCTTCCAAGACAGCGAGCTTGTCCTCGATTCCGTCCGTCAGCCGGTCCCGCTTGGTCCTTCGGTAATGATCAACGAGCAGATTCCGCGTCAAGCGCGTCAGCCAGACCGCGAAGCATCCCTCGCCGGAGCGGAACGATCCCAGCGTCTTGAAAACGCGCAGAAACACCTCTTGAGTCAAGTCCTGCGACTCGTTGCCGCTGTTTGTAAAGCGGTAGCAGATGGCGTAGACGCGGCGGCTATAGGTTTGAATTAGCTCTTCCCAGGCGCTTTGTTCCCCCGCCAGGCATTGCTCGACAAGATGAGTTTCGACGTCCAAGCGTTGCGCAGTCTCCCAGCTATCCGTGCTTGTGCGACTGGATTTCGGTGATGGATTTGAGCTTAACGAATTTCCGCCCTGAAATAGGGTTTCCGCGATTGCTGCGGCCGCCATCTTCTTTCCTCTCGTGAGAGCTTTCCGTTCGTTCTAAATTCCGAAGCCTGAGTGCGGAAGGCATCTCAAGCTAAAGAACGTCATCGGCAGCCCTAAAGTTCGGAAGAAAACAGGGCTTCTCTTCGGTTTGGGGGCGTTCGGGAGCCCAAACCCGGCGGAATTGAGACACAATAGAGGAAACCCCCATGACTTGCCCTTTTTGCGGCCATAGGGAGGACAAGGTCATAGACTCGCGAGAAAGCAAGGATGGCCAGTCTACCCGGAGACGCCGGCAGTGCCTCGCATGCGAGCGCCGCTTTACCACATACGAGCGTTGCGACGAATTGCCGTATATGGTCATCAAAAAAGACGGAAGGAGAGAGCCATTTGAACGCCAGAAGGTTTTAAATGGTCTCTTGCGGGCGTGCGAAAAACGGCCAGTAAGTATGGCGAACCTTGCCCAACTGGTCGATGACGTGGAATCGGCAGTGGCAGACAGCATCGACCGGGAAATCTCGACGGCGGCGATAGGAGAGAAGCTCATGAGCAGGCTTCGCGTCTTTGATAAGATCGCTTACATTCGCTTTGCGTCGGTTTACCGCGACTTCCAGGATGTTGAAGAATTTCTCAGTGAGCTGACGGGAGAGATGCAGAGCCGGACACGCTAGCTCCCGTCATGTAAATCTTGCAACAAGTTAGGGACGAAAGAGGCAGTTTCAAGCTTTGTCCGTGACTCGTTGTTGTCCTAAGTTTTGTGTAACCAACCACTTTCCCGAACATCCCTTAAATAGGTAACTTTTTTTACCAGAGAACCGGGTATAATCGTTGCGCGCAATACTTACACGTTAGCCTTCACATCGGGCACCGACCGCGTCAGGAACAAGTATTCGGGATTTTTAGACAAAGTTATCGGTATTGTCTTTGCCGATTGGGCTGGTCGGATTTCGCTCGCCTTCCGATAAGCAGAGTGAGTGTTAAGCCAGCCATGGCTGGAACGTTTGATTTTTGTGTGTACAGAGGTGACTAGGTAAGGTGGATCAATTCGAAGACCAATATTTAGCGGAAGGGCGTGAACCGCTAGGGTTGCCGTTCGACGAGGAGTCTAATTTCTTCCATCCGGAAGAGGTTCAAGACGAGGAGTTTCATGGTGCCCAGCAAGTAGAGGAGTCGATCTATACCGACGACCCGGTACGCGTCTATCTGCGCGAGATGGGTTCGGTCCCCCTTCTTACCCGGGAGGGCGAGGTCACGCTGGCGCGAAAGATGGAGCGGGGCAAACTGCGCATGCAGAAGGCCATCAGCCGCTCTCCGCTGATTCAAAGCTTGGTTGCCGAATTCGCCGAGCTGATTCGGCGCGGTGCCGAAGACGTCGACAGCTATATCGATTTTCCGCCGTCCGAAATCGAAGAGGGCAGCGCGGCAGATCTTAAACGCCGCAGTGAGATGGCCGAGTTGTTTGTCAATTACCTGAACGCTCAAAAGAGGCTTCAGGGAACGGTGGACAAACACAACGCCGTGCCCGCGAACAACAAAAAGCTCCGGAAGAAGTGGGTTGGCAAGATCGCCCGCGGAAAAGTGGAAGTTTCGAGGGCGCTCCGCACAATTCCGTTCAACCTGGCTCGCTGGAAGGAGTTCGTTCGAGTGATCGAAGGTGTCGCGGAAGAGATGTCTCTTCTCGACACGGAAATCCGGAAACTGGAGGCCAAAAACCTCCCGGCTGCGCAACTCCGGGTTAAAGAACTTAAGCGTGACCTGAAGAAGCGCGAAGGCGACGCGGAAGCCACCCTGCCGGATCTTCGACATAGCCTTTCCGTTATTCGTCAGGGCGAAGTAGAAGCCGAACGCGCCAAAAAGGATTTGGTAGAGGCCAACCTGCGCCTGGTTGTTTCGGTCGCAAAGAAGTACGTCAATCGCGGCCTGCATCTGCTGGACCTGATTCAAGAAGGCAATATTGGTCTGATGCGTGCGGCCGACAAGTTCGAGTATCGCCGCGGCTATAAGTTCTCGACGTATGCCACTTGGTGGATCAGGCAGGCGATCACCCGCGCTATTGCGGATCAGTCCCGCACCATCCGCATTCCCGTTCACATGAACGAGAGCATGAACAAGTTCCTCCGCGCGACACGCGAGCTTGAAAAGGAACTCGGACGCGTCCCAACCAACGAGGAAATCAGCCGGCGCATGGACATTCCGGTTGAAAAGGTTCAGAAGCTCAAAACGATCTCTCGCGATCCGGTGTCTCTCGAGACTCCCGTCGGACGGGATGGCGAGTCTGCGCTGGGCGATCTGATTGAAGATCGCTGGGTGGGTTCACCCGTGGACGCGGTGATCGATTCCAACGTTCGCGACGAGACGGCCAATATCCTGAAGACCTTGTCGCCTAAGGAGGAGAAGGTGATTCGATTGCGGTTTGGCATCGGATGTGAGCGAGAGCACACACTGGAAGAAATCGGCCAGGAATTCGACGTCACTCGCGAACGCATTCGCCAGATAGAAGCAAAGGCGCTTCGGCAGCTTCGCTCGCCCGAGCGGGC
>JBJMGJ010000120.1:0-10130 GCA_045807965.1 Bryobacteraceae bacterium
GCAAGTCACTGACGCGTTCGATGTGGCGGCGGAAATCTCTCCGGATGTGATCGTCGAAGAGATGCTTCGCGGGTACGATTACCGCGTCATCGTGGTAAACGGACGTACCGTCGCGGCAGCGCAACGAGTTCCACCACACGTCTGGGGCGATGGAACGCATACGATTGGCGAACTGATCGAACTGGCGAACCGAGACCCAAGACGCGGAAAGAATCACGACAAGCCGCTCAGTTGCATCAACGTCGATCCGATCGCGCTCGCCATTCTCAAAAAGAACGGGCAATCTCTCCAAGACGTACCCGGTGAAGGAGAAATGGTGCTTCTTCGTGAGAGCGCCAATCTCTCAACGGGAGGCTCGGCGCGGGACATGACAGACGAGGTGCATCCGACGATGCGCCGCATTTGCGAGCGGGCAGCGGCAGCCATTGGTCTGGACGTCTGCGGTATCGACCTGGTGGTGCCGGACATCCGGCAGCCGTTTACGTCAGGCGGGATCGTGGAGGTCAATGCTTCTCCCGGAATTCGAATGCATCACTTCCCAAGCGAGGGAAAAGCACGAGACGTGGGCGCGGCCATTGTCGATATGCTTTTTCCGGCGGAACAGCCTTCCCGAGTCCCGATCATCTCTATCACGGGCACGAACGGAAAGACTACTGTGACCCGAATGATCGCCCACATGTTACAAGAAACGGGGCAAGTCGTCGGGTTCACGACTACGGACGGCATCTGGATCGGCGGCGAGGAGATCGCTCGCGGCGACATGACCGGGCCGTGGTCGGCAGGTGTTGTCCTTTCCGACCCCATGGTGGATGTGGCGGTGTTAGAAACCGCACGCGGAGGCATTGTGCGCTCGGGCCTGGGCTATGACTGGTCCGATGTATCGGTGATGACCAACATTCATCCCGATCACATTGGACAGGATGGAATTGAGAGCATAGAAGATATCGTCAGAATCAAACGGCTTGTCGCGGAGCGTGTACGAAGAGGCGGCACTCTGATTCTGAACGCCGATGACGAGCACCTGGTCACGCTCCCGACGCACCCGCGAGTGGCGGAAGCTCCAAAGACGATCGTGTACTTCTCGGCTGACCAGCAGAACACGACCGTTCAGGAACACATCGCGAACAACGGAACCGTATTCATTGTTGCCGGCGATTGGATCGAGGAACGAAACGGCGCTAGCGTTGTGAGAATTGCCCGAGTTGCAGAGGTACCGGCGACGATCGGAGGCACTGCGCAGTTCCAGATCTGTAACGTGCTCGCGGCCGTTGCAGCGGCACGAGCACATGGGCTTTCCGCTGAGCACGTCCGCATGGCACTGAGCCGGTTCCGGATGGAGGAACATGGTCCGGGACGGTTGAACGTTTTCTCCTTTCAGGACGGATACGTGGTTGTTGACTACGGTCACAACCCGGTTGCACTCGCCGCAATGCAGACGTTGATTTCTCAATGGAACACATCCGTGAGAACGATGGTTCTTGCGATTCCGGGAGACCGCCGGACCGATCTGATTGAAGAGTCAGCGCGCGCCGTGGCGCACGGCTACGATCGTGTTTATATCCGCGAGGATAAAGACCTGAGAGGCCGCAAGCCGGGCGAAGTAGCCGGTATCCTGGCACGAACGATACGTGAAGAGAACCCGAGTGTGGCTGTCGAGATTGTGCTGGATGAGCTTGAGGCAACCAAAGCAGCGGTATGTAGCATGATCCCCGGCGAAGTTGTCGTCACATCGTCGGACGAAGTAACTGCCGTCATCAATTGGATCCTGGAAAACGGCGGGTCACCCGCTTCTGTCGCCCAAGTGGAAGCGCTAACCAGACGCGAGGATGCCATCACAACGGCAGCCTGATGCTGTTCACTGTTGTGCGCGGAGGCGAAATCTACGATCCGAAGCCCGTTGGCAAAGGCGATCTGCTGATTGCGAGTGACAAGATCGCAAGAATCGGAAACGTCGATATCGAGGCACTGCAACGATGCGGGTTTGATGTGGACGTGATCAACGCCGAAGATTGCATCGTCACTCCGGGATTCATAGACCCGCACGAGCACCTGCTTGGTGGGAGCGGCGAGAAGGGCTGGAGTTCGCAGACGCCTGAGATCTCACTCAGCGAAATTGTGTCTGGCGGTGTCACGACGGTCGTCGGCTGTCTTGGCACGGACACGACCACCAAAACAATGGCTGGCTTGCTCGCCAAAGCGAAAGCTTTCAACGAGGAAGGCCTGACAGCGTACATTTACTCCGGGGGCTACAACGTACCGCCTGTCACGCTGACCGGCTCAGTGCGAACCGACATGCTGTTTGTGCAGGAGGTGATCGGAGCGGGCGAAATCGCCATCTCGGATGCGAGATCGACGGAGCCGACAGATGGAGAACTGGCGCGATTAGTGCGGGACGCCTATGTGGGTGGGCTCCTCACCGGGAAATCCGGGGTGAGTCACTTCCATGTCGGGTCCGGCAAAAAGCGCTTACAGTCTTTGAGGCATCTGCTGGACGAATACGAGATTGAGCCCTCATCTCTTTACCCGACGCATACCGACCGCTCAGAGGAGTTGATGCTGGAGGCAATCGAACTGTCCCAGCGCGGCGTGACGGTCGATATCGATACCGTTGATGGCGAACTGCCGCGCTGGATGTCTTTCGATCTGGACCGGGGCGGCGATCCGAGCCACGTTACGGTGTCTTCGGATGCGGCCATCAATAGTCCGAGAGCGGTCTGGAGCCAGATTCGGAGCTGCGTCCTGCAGCATGGAATACCGTTCGAGATACTTCTTCCGGTGGTGACCAGTAACACTGCCAGTGTGCTGAAGCTATCGTGCAAGGGTCACCTTAGGCAGGGAGCAAGCGCCGACCTCGTGGTGCTTCGAAAGGAGTCACTCGAGATCACGGAGGTGATGTCCCGAGGACGGCGTTTTGTTCGTGACGGGCAACTTGCCTTTCAAGAGAAGTTCCTCGAGGGCAGTAACCGGGAGATCGAATTGCATGGCAACCCATCATCAGAGCAACGAGCAAACTGATATTCAGCTCGATTCCACCCCCTGCCATCCCGAAGGTACGCTGATCGTTATTGGGGGAAATGAAGCAAAGGAGGGAGATCGGCCTATCCTTGAGCTGATTGCGAAACGTGCCGCGCCCGGCAAGCTTGTCGTCTTCACTATTGCGAGCGAAGAGCCGGACGAGCAGTGGAGCAGGTATCAGAAGACCTCCAAAGAGCTGGGCGTAGTTCACATAGAGCAGTTCGATGCCCGCCGTCGGGAAGACATGATCAACCAGGCGCGGCCCGACACCCTGGATGAGGACACCGTCGTCTTCTTTGCCGGCGGTGACCAGATGAAGATCACAAGCAGGCTCGGTGGAACGCCGCTGTGCGATCGCATGCGCCAACTGTATACGCAGGGTGCACTCATTGCGGGTACGTCGTCTGGAGCGTCAGTAATGGCCGAAGTCATGATGGCCGCCGGGGAGGGAGAGTCGTCTCACCAGGGCCAGGAATCCATCCGTCTCTCACCCGGGCTCGGTTTGATCTCCGGTGTCATCATCGACCAGCACTTTGCCGAACGCGGTCGCATGGGGCGTCTGCTTGGTGCCGTGGGCCAAAACCCTCGCCTGCTGGGAATTGGAATCGATGAAGACACTGCACTCGTGATCCAAGGTCACGAGCAGGCAGGGGTAATTGGTTCCGGAGCAGTCTATATTGTGGACGGCCGACGCGTAACGCATACGGATACGTTCGAAAGTCCCGAACGAGCCATTTCGCTGTTCGGTGCTACTCTCCATGTGCTGAGTGCCGGCGATCGCTTCAATCTCGCGGACCGGGTTCCATCGCCGGGCCGAACCGAGGATATTGAGTCGCAACTAGTGGAAGCCCGCTGAGGTGCAACGATAACCCAAGCCGGAAACACCCACACCGCGGTTGCCGGAAAGCGAGGAGCACTCATTCTGGTTGGAGGCCGCGAAGACCGAAGCGGCGATCGTACGGTGCTACGACAGATTGCAAGCTCAGCACGTGCGGGCCTGCTTGTTGTGGCGACGCTCGCAAGCGAAGAGCCGGAAAGCCAGTGGGAAAGCTACCGGGAAGCGTTCAGCGACCTTGATCCTGGAGAAATCCAGCATCTGCAGATCGACGTCCGAGAAGGTGCCAGCGACCCGAAGAATGTGGAGATGATCGAGAACGCATCGGTTGTCTTCTTCACCGGTGGCGACCAACTGAAGCTCTCGAGCAAATTGGGTGGAAGCCCTCTACTTGCGTGCATGCGCCGTTTGTATGAGGAGCGCGGAGGTGTGATCGCCGGCACGTCCGCAGGTGCGGCAGCGATGGGCGCAACCATGCTCGTGTCTCATACGACAGAATCGAGTCATAAAGTGGAAGGTAGCTACTTCATGGCGAGGGGACTCGGACTGGTCCCGGATCTGGTTATCGATCAGCATTTCGCGCAGCGTGCACGGATTGAGCGCCTGGTCGGTGCGGTTGCGGAAGATCCTGGTGTGCTCGGAATCGGGATTGATGAGGACACGGCCGCTATCTTCGAGGACAGCGTCTTGCGCGTTATCGGATCGGGCGCAGTTTATGTTGCCGATGGGCAAGGCGTCACATACAGCAACATGTCGGAGCGCACAGCGGAACAGACTCTGCGGCTGTACGACTTGCGTCTTCACGTACTCTCCGCCGGATCAACGTTTCACCTGGGGACGAGACGTCCGGGATTTCTCGGCGTCGGTAACTAGTGCGTCTTACGGGCTCACAAGACGAAATTTTTGGTTGTCGCCGCCCCAGCAGGTCCACTGCTGCAGCGGAACGCCGTCAGCGACGGCAGCAGGCCCGCCCCGCACATCGAGGCATTTTCCGCTATTGTCCGCCACGACAGAAAACGTTCCATCGGCGTTAGGAAGAATTCGAAATTTCTGATTATCGCCTCCCCAGTATTCCCATTGTTGAAAGGAAATGCCGTCAGCGGTTGCATCAGGTCCGCCAGTCACATCAAGCGATTTACCGGTGTTTACCGCCGTCAAAGAATAAGTAGTGCCGCTCCGGGCTGTGATGTTCCATAACTGGGCAGAAGAGCCGTCGCAGGCTTGTTGGAGAATCGGAACGCCATTGTCAGCCGCCCCGTTCAGAACTTGTAAACACTTCCCGCTATTACTCGCGACGAGTGAGACGGTGCGTGCGTCAAACGATATCGGCGAAGCGGGTGAGATCTTGTAAATGGCCCCGCTCATGTCGTCGGAAACAATCAGCTTCCCGCTGTGATCGACCACTGTCGCGACGGGGCGTCCCCAGTATTGTTGAGCGTTTTCATCAAGCCATCCTGTCACCAGATCGAGTTGTGTCCCGGGGAGTTGCGAACTCGAATTCCAGGGGAAGTAGATCAGTTTGTATCCCGTAAACCGGGAGCGGTTCCATGATCCGTGAAGAGCGATAATCGCACCCTGCCGGTACGCCTCGCCGAACAGTGTGTCCTGAAGGAATGTCAGCCCCAGCGGAGCGGAATGAGCTTGAATTCCTTTGGATATGCGATCGAAGTTGGAAACAGAAAACAGGCTGCCATCGCGATTGTTCTGGAAATCAGGGTCGAACACCATATCGTCAAGCCCATTGGCCGTATCGGGATTCGGATTCGCGTAGGGCCACCCGTAGTCCCCACCGTCCCGGACAGAGGTAAATTCGTCAGGAGGGTGGTTGTCTATATAGCCCGGGAGCACTTGGCCAAACAAGCCTGAGCCGTCGTCGAACGGGTACGCTAAATTGTCGCGATTGTTGACGGCGGCCCAGAGGCTATCGGTGCCAGGCAGAAACCGAACACCTTCCGCATTGCGCAGTCCCGCCGCGAAGAGCCGGCCTCCGCTGCCATCCGGCTGATATTGGTAGATTGCCCCTCGCATTGGCGTCGCGAACCGGTCCGAGGGATCTGCGTTCGTCGCTGAACCGATCGAGACGTATAGTCTGCCCATGGAATCGACCGCCATGTTCTTCAACTGATGGGCGTAGGCGCCCCCGAGTTCCGGGCTGCTGGCGGAGGGAAGACCGGTGATGAGGATCTCCCGGTTGTGAGCCACACGGTCGCGCCAATTGTAGACGAAGCGATCGATTTGGTTGGCTTCAGCCACGTACAAGTACATAGTCTGACCGATGCCATGGAACACCATGTCATGCGGAAGTTCAAGGCCGCTCGCAAAAACGGAAACCGCCGCCTCACCGTCACCTTGATCCTGCAGAAGAAGAATATTTCCCGCCCAAGGTTGAGAAACAAGAATGTCCCCATCGGGTGCAACTGCCATGAATCTGGCACCGGGCACGCGGGCCCACAGCGAAACGGAAAATTGCGGCGGCACATTGAGGTAACGGTCAGTATCGAAAGGAGGACTTCGGAGATCAGCCGGAACCTGGATAAGGACCGGCAAGTTCTGTGTAAAACCGCCGCCTGCGAACAGGCAAAGCACTCCGGCACAGGAAAGCGCCCACCTTGTGAGGCGTTTCAGACTGGCCAGAAGACCAAGGATTCGAAGTTGTTCCATTCGCTCGCGCCCCCATTTATCATTTCACCTTTTGTCCAGTTTGGAGGAGGAGAGAAGCGGTCCGGATGCGTGGCAAAGGCGACTGCACGACATCGCAAGAAGCTCCGCTAAGGTTTGTTTTGAACGGGAGTAATCGGTGCAAGAACCCGAGGAGCTTACACCGCCGGCATGCCAGCGCCGCTCGTGCGCCGTGGGCTTCCGGTGATTAGCCGGAGCAGGGCGAGGAACTTGTGCGATATAAGTAGCTACCGGCTCATTGTCTGTCCGCTTTTCTCGAACGGCGAAAGCGTGCAGGTGAATGACCACGGCAATAATGAACAACCCTTCTCTGCCTCACGCCACTCGACAATGCTCCTACGTACTGAAGGTTCTTAAAGACGTCTTCAGCCCAGCCACGAAGCCAATGCCTTGCGTCATTCTGGGCAGCGCTCTTTTGCTCAATGCCTTCGCGGCGACTACCGTGATAGCACCAACGCCACCGATGGGCTGGAACAGTTGGGATGCTTACGGCACGACTGTCACGGAGACTGAAGTTAAAGCCAACGCTGATTACATGGCACAGAAGCTGAGGAGCCATGGATGGCAGTACGTCGTGGTCGACATCCAATGGTCGGAGCCGAAGCCCCAGGTTCACGGCTATCGACCCAACGCGGACCTTGTTATGGACGAGTACGGCCGTTTGATTCCGGCGCCGAACCGGTTTCCTTCCGCAACTGCGGGCGCTGGGTTCACTGCGCTCGCCGAATATGTCCACGGCCACGGCCTGAAATTCGGAATTCACATCATGCGCGGCATCCCTCGGCTCGCAGTTGCGGCTAATCTGCCCGTTGCGGGGACCCAGGTGCATGCCGCTGACATCGCCGACAAAACCTCCGTTTGCCGTTGGAACACCGATATGTATGGCGTGGACATGAGCAAAGACGGTGGCCAGGCGTACTATGACTCAATCGTCAAAATGTATGCGGGCTGGGGTGTTGACTACATCAAGGCGGACGACATGGCGACGCCATTCCACGCTGCCGAGATCGCCGCTCTTCACAACGCAATCCTGAAGTCCGGACGTCCCATCGTGCTCAGCCTTTCACCGGGACCGGCCGATGTCGCTAAAGCCGCGTTCTACGCAGACAATGCGAATCTCTGGAGGATCTCTGGCGATTTTTGGGATCGATGGGATGCGCTCAAGGAGAACTTCGCGCTCCTGAATAAGTGGAGTGTCTACACCAAGCCGGAAAGTTGGCCGGATGCGGATATGTTGCCGCTCGGCCGTATCGGTATCCGCGCGGAGCGGGGCGAAGATCGTAGAACCCGCTTCACGCCAGACGAGCAGCAAACGATGATGAGTCTGTGGTCGATTGCACGCTCTCCTCTAATGTTCGGCGGCGACCTGCCAAGCAATGACGAAGCGACCTACCGTCTTATCTCGAACGATGAAATCCTGCAGGTAAATCAGCACGCAAGCAACAGTCATCAACTGTTTGCAAACGGAGCGCAGATCGCCTGGGTTTCGGATGCCGCAAGTTCGGGCGCCAAATACCTCGCGGTGTTCGATGTGGGCGACCGAGGCACAGAGGACATACGGGTCGAATGGAAGGATTTGGGTCTGAGCGGCGAGTGTTCCGTCCGCGATCTTTGGGCGAAGAAGGATCTCGGCAGGGCCAACGGACGTTACACGTTCAAAATCGGCCCGCATGCCTCAGGCCTTTACCGCATCGAGGCTATGGTGAAAAAGTGAATACGAACTGAGCGGTGCGGTGACGATCGGCAGAGGCTGTTAGAACGGAATCGAAAGTACTACCGGTGCCGGAGGTTACCGTTTGCGACTGAACTTCTGTCGAGGAGCTTTTTTGGGGCCGAAATCTCCAGATCCAACACTTTGGCCGCGAAACGTGATTTGATATATAGAATTGGGTAGCGAGCGTTCGCTGAGTAACCTTTAACAGTCGTTCTGCGCCTTTTACTCAACTCGAATAGCCGCGTGCCGCATACACATCTTCCCGCTCCGCATCGCAAGCTGCTGCGATGGGTAATCCCAATCGGCCTTGTTTGCCTTGCTGGCTCTGCCATTGGCCAGAATTCCGCTAAAGTCGCGTCCTCCCCTCCCGCTTCGGCATCGTTTGACCAGGTCGTTGTTCCTTTTGTGCAGGCAAACTGCGCGGTGTGCCATAACGACCAACTCAAAACCGCCGGCCTCAGCCTGACTCAATACCGGGAACGTGAGTCGATGCTCCGGGATCGGGATGTCTGGGACAAAGTCGTCCGCCGGGTGCGCGCCGGGGAAATGCCGCCCAAGGGTATGCCGCGGCCGAAGCCAGAGGCGATCACGACGGTGACGGGGTGGATCGAAGATCAGTTCACGCTCGCCGATCGCACCACTCCCGCTGATCCGGGCCACCTGACAGCCCACCGGCTGAATCGAGTCGAGTACGACAACACGGTTCGCGATTTGCTCGCCGTCCGTTTTAAACCATCTGCCGACTTCCCGGCGGACGATTCCGGGTTCGGCTTTGACAATATCGGCGATGTTCTCTCGGTCTCGCCCGTTCTGATGGAGAAATATCTGAATGCCGCGACCAAGATCGCCAATCGCGCGATTCCATCGGACTCACTCCCCAGGCCGACTCGCATCCGCTACTCGCCCGAACATAGCCCGAATGACGACGGAATGGTCCTGGAAAACCGGTTCGAATTCCCGGCCGAAGGGGACTACGATTTGCGGGTGGCCGTTAGTGGCCGCAAGGAGCCCTTTCGCATTCACCTGCTTCTGGACGGCAAAGAGATTAAAGCCGCCGATGTGCTCGTCGAAAGGGAAGGCACCCGGTCCTACGAAATCAAGCTGCACGTTCCTTACGGCGACCATACCTTAACGGCAACGATGGAGCCCCGCACTCCGTCCGCCGCCGAAATTCGTGTCTCCGAACGGCTGAAGGCCACCGAGGAAGCCGCTTACCAGAAGGCTATCGCCGCCCGTCCCGAAGAAAAGAAAGAGATCGCTCTTCAGCGGGCAATTTCAAATCCCCCCACTTATATCGATACCTTGGAGGCTCGCGGACCATATGATCCGTTGGCGCCTCCGCTACCCGAGAGCTATCGCCGCGTTTTTGCGTGCGGCCATCTTCCGGGCCACCATGCTGCGGCCTGTGCCCGAACGGATTTGACACATTTGGCAAGGCTTGCGTATCGCAGGCCGGTCACACTAAGTGAAGTGAGGCGTCTCACGACCTTAGTGGCGTCCGCGCAGAAAGACGGAATGACGTTCGAACAGGCCATGCGGATCGGCCTCGAGGCGATACTGGTTTCCCCTAACTTTCTCTTCCGTATTGAGCGGGATCCGAAACCCGACGATGCCTCCGCTATACATCCGGTGAACGACTTTGAACTGGCGTCGCGGTTGTCCTATTTTCTGTGGAGCAGCATGCCTGACGAGACGCTACTCCAGGCGGCGGGCCAAAGCCGGCTTCACGATCCCACCGTATTGACTGCCCAGGTGAAGCGGATGCTCCAGGACTCGAAGTCGGATGCCCTCATCGACAACTTCGCCGGCCAGTGGCTGGAGCTGCGAAACCTGGACGGCATTCGGCCTGATCCCGATGAGTTCCCGCAGTTCAACTCACAATTGCGC
>JBJMGJ010000121.1:0-6960 GCA_045807965.1 Bryobacteraceae bacterium
CCATTTCTCCAGACTCTATGGAAAATTCGTTTCGGGCCTGACCGCACGGGCAGAAATAGTGCTCTCACGGCATACTTGGCCCGGGAATGTACGGGAGCTGGAGAACGTAATTGGGCATGCCTGCATGATGGCGGAAAGCAGGATCGACGTCGCGGATCTACCCGATTACCTGCTCGGGCAGGACAAGAACGCCGGGACGATCGAACCAGAACCTGGTACAGAGGCGCTGGCCTCACTGGAAGTTCAAGAGCGCAAACTCATCTGTGAAGCTTTGGCGCAATCTAACGGAAATCAATCACAGGCCGCAAGGATCCTCAAAATTGGCCGCGACGCCCTGCGCTATAAGATGAAGAAGTTCGGTCTTGAACCGCCGTCGGGGCTCAGCGTCGGTGAAGAGCGCTAGATCGCGCGATCAGGTTCGCACAACACGGCATTGTCCGCGAACTCTGTGACAAACTTCTCCAGCGCCACCCAGTCCGTATATTCGTAATCGTGCGAGGTGTCTGTGTCCCCGCCACTCTTCTGGGCGATTCGCTTCATAACGAATCGGACAAACCAGTTGTATTTCGAGTAGGGCAAGGCGCCGGCGACAGCTTTGAACCGCTCCGGTGGCCAGCCGGTGTTTGAGATAAGAGCATCCTCAAGCTTCCTCACGTCAGCAACGAAGCGCCGGTGCTCTTCCGTCTCAGGTCCGGAGCGCTCCACCCCGGCCTCGCTCAAGCTCACGGATAGAAAAACTGACGGGATCTCCAGCAGTCGGGAGCGATGAGCCTTGATGAAAGTGAGCATTTCGCTCTCGTGTTTGCCGGCGTGTACCGATGCCGCGAGAATGACGGCGGAATAGCGCTCCAGATCAATCTTCTCCGGCTCGCGAACATCAATGACGTCCGCTTCCAGGCTCCTCTCGCGCAAGGTCTGGCTTATGTGCTCAGCGATATGCCGAGTTTGAGATTCTCGGGATGCATAGAGAATCCCGAACACTTTGTTCATTGCTGTCCCTCCGGCAGTTCCAGCTTGCGGGTTAAAGCTTCGAACTTCTCTTTCGCTTTTCCGTAATCGACGAAACTGCCGATCATGCTCGCAAGATCAGTTGCAAGCTCCTGGTGGGCGGAGACGTATTTTCGATAGGATGCCGAATGAACAGAATTGGGGTTCGCGTTTAGCTTGGAAATCGTCAGATGAGTGTTGGTTGCCACCTCATTGAGCAGCGGCGTCAAACGGTCAATTGCAATTCTCTGCCATTGAGAAGAAATGACGCGCAGATCGTTTAATTGTTGAAGGATGGAGCCGACCTTATTGACATGGCTTCGAATCTGACTCAATTGATCGGCATAGCTCTGCCATGAAACGCTCGATTGCGTGAAAGCACTGAGTTGTTCCGCATCTCTCTCCAGGAGGAGAGCTTCGGATTTTGCATCGGAAAGGAGCTTGGAAACCTGTTCCGAATCCGTTTTCCGCGAGTCAGCGCTTAGAGCTGGATTGGTCGCTAACAGAGCTCCCACGAAAAGGGCAGCATACAAACGCACGTTTCGTCTCATGATTTAGTGAACCTCATTGACCATTTGAAAGCAGCATGATGTGCACGCATCGTGCCATGGCCGGTTCACATAAAGCCGGGGCACAATTGCTCGAAGAAAGTATCCCTGGAGCGTCAAAACACCCAGTTGAGGGGTCAAATGACCCACCGCAAACGGGGCTCTGGCTCCAACCAGCCCCGATTCATTGCCAGGCATCCGCGATAAGCCTTTGAGCAGCTTGGTCTGCTGCTTGCATGGCTATCGGTGTGAAGGTTAACGCGTGAAATCACTACCAGGACTTCTCCTTTCTTGTGCGGTTTTCGTTTCTGGCGATCTCGCGATCGCGACTCAGGCCGGCGGCCCAGGAATTGAAGGTACAGTCTTGTTAGCTGGATCTGCATTCTCTGGTACGGAAGTAGTCGCCAGCAGCGCTGCCTCCGGTCAGTTCTGGGAAACAAGCACTGACAGCCTGGGACGGTATGTGCTGGAAGGGTTGCCTCCGGGCCGGTATACAGTATGGGCCGAAGCCAGCGGCCATGGATGTATTGTGTTCGGGGACATTACCGTCAAACCAGGGGTGCGAGTTCATCGCGACTTTCGGTTCGCGAAAAACAAGACCTATCCCGGATGCGAGTCAATCACCCGCAAGCGACAGCGCTAGGCGTGCACTGCTGAGACTCATCGTTTCACGGAGTCACAAGCACCGGGATATCTCTTCGTGCGCACAAACCGGAAATCCTGGCGGACGTGTTTGCCCGGCAGTAATGCAACACGAGGATAAATGATACAACCTAACCCTCTGACTTCCGCCCAAATCGAGTATGCGCCGGGCGTCAGATCATCCATTAAGTAGTATCCCGTGACATCCGTCGTCGTCTCTCTGTGAAATCCTTTCGACAGGCTATCGATGCCGATTCTAGCTCCGGGAACGGACGCGGTGAGCTCAGCGGTAACGAACCCATCAATGCCCGATGGGTCGTCCGCTTCCGCAGCCGCTGCAATTAGTCCTGCAGCCAAGGCCAATATCAAACATCGGCGAGAAATTGTGGCTGGCATCGCAGTAAACTCCCGATCCGGCTAGAGCCCGACAGCCTGAAAACGGATTGCTTCCAAGCTGTAGTGCGAGTGATTCCTGGCATGGATGCACAAACTCAAAACGGGACAGGGTGACTCGAGCACAATCTCATAAACATGAGACGCGAATCGACCCGAAGCCTGATGCAAGTGGCCTCTGTTTGTAATGACCAAGTCCGTAGCATGGGTCTGGGCCACTTTCCTGATGACGTCGCCTACCGGTCCAGTCTCAGTGATGATGGCGCAGTCTGGCGGTTCGGCACATTGGTTCACTTCGGACTGCGGGAACTCCGTCGCAAGATGGCGAACATGATACTCGTCCCCGAAGCCTCCGACGTAGCTTGGCACCGCTGTTACAAAGCTGAGCTGGCTTCCGAAGCAAGCAGCGAGCCGAGTTGCTTGTTCAAGGAAACCCCGAGGAATGTCTTCGCGATCGACTGTGCAAAGTATGTTTTTGTAAGGTCTTGACGGTGCGCTCCCCAGATGAGGGCTAGTCCATACAGCGCACTTGGCATCGTATAAGACTTTGGCGGTCGTCGAGCCGATCAGGAAGGGGCGGCTTCGCCCCAAACCGCGCGTCGGCATCATGATCAAATCCACACCCCAGCTCACCGCCCAATCGGTGATTGTCTCGGCCACAGCACCGGACTGGATCTCACGACGGGAAGGTATGCCGGAGAAAAATGTCTCCCGGAATCCTTCAAGCGCAACTTCAGCTTGCTCTTCTAGTCCGCGCAGATCTGAATCGCCTGGGATGGCAGGTCTCAGTTCAGTTATGTCACCCCAGGCAGACAACCAAGGGATCACGTGCAGTAGGACCACTGTTGCTCCCGTCTGTTCCGCGATATAGCGGACGTGTGGTGCTGTAGCTTCGCTCGAGTCCGAGAAATCGACCGGGAAGAGAATGGAGTGAAAAGCTTTGTCCGACATCTTAAAGCAGAGTGAAGCAATTTGTGTGCCTTTCCTTTTCGACAGAACTGGAGATGTGATCAGCTATCTGAGATGTGCGTCGAGACCCTGCGGCATCCGGCGCAGATGCTGCGTTAGTACGGAGTGAAAAGGCGCAGAATCTCGCTGACTATTCTGCCGAACGATGGCGGGCGGGAGTGAGGTTACAGATCCGAGGAAACTGTCTTCGGGTTCTGGATTGCCTCAGTGAATAACAAATGCTGAAACAAGCGCCTGGTAACGAAACCGGGAACCCGGATCGTCCGGTTGTGGGTGGAGTGTCACGGAACGACTTGGATGCCTTTTTTAGACCCAAATCGGTAGCTCTCATTGGAGCGACCGAGAAACCTGATCACGTTGGGCGGGCCATTCTTTGGAACCTTCTCAGCAGTCCATTCGGGGGAACGATCTACCCGGTCAATCCGAAGCGGGCTGCCGTGCTTGGGGTTAAGTCTTACGCAGCGATAGGAGCCGTACCCGAACGCGTAGATTTAGCGGTCATTGCGACGCCTGCGGCCTCCGTACCCGACATCGTCCGAGACTGCGCAGATGCCGGCGTGCGTGGCGGCATTGTGATCTCGGCGGGTTTCAGGGAAACCGGTGAGCAAGGCGCCGAATTGGAGCGACAGGTCTTAGTTGCTGCGCGAAGTTCCGGGATGTGCATCATGGGCCCTAACTGTCTTGGCATCATGTGCCCGGTTACCGGCCTGAACGCGACTTTCGCCCGTTCCATGGCTCGCCCAGGTAACGTTGCGGTTGTTAGCCAGAGCGGTGCTATCTGTACGGCAATGCTTGACTGGAGTCTGGGCCAGGGCATCGGCTTCAGCGCACTTCTATCAACCGGTTCCATGATTGACGTGGGATGGGACACGCTCATCGGGTACCTGGGCGATGATCCTCATACACGGAGCATCGTCGTTTATATGGAATCCGCCGCTGATGCCCGTTCGTTCCTGTCGGCCGCGCGCCAGGTGGCTCTCAGCAAACCGATCCTTGTGATCAAAGCCGGCCGGACTGAACTCGCGGCAAAGGCGGCAGCTTCGCACACGGGCTCGATGACTGGTAGCGATGCGGTTTGGGATGCGGCTTTCCGCAGAGTTGGCGTGCTGAGAATGCGCGAACTCTCAGAGGTATTTCAAATGACTGAGGTGCTTTCGACCCAGCCTCTGCCTCGTGGTCCACGACTAACAATTGTCACGAATGCCGGCGGACCAGGCGTGCTCGCGACTGATGCTCTGTTGGCGGCCGGGGGGCAACTCGCGACCCTTTCAGATGATGTGAGTAGCAGGCTCAGCGGAGTTCTTCCCAAGCACTGGAGCCACTCCAACCCGGTCGATTTGATTGGGGATGCGCGTCCGGATCGATACGAGCAGGCGATCGAGATCTTATCTCAAGATCCTAATAGCGATGGCTTGCTCGTTATTTTGACCCCGCAAGCCACGACAGACCCGAGCGCGACCGCGACGAAGATCACGCACTCCGGGTATAGAAAAGCCCAGCCCAAGCCGATCTTTGCAAGCTGGATGGGAGGAAACGCCGTCGCCGAGGGCAATGCGATCTTAAGCGGTGCGGGCATTCCGACGTTTGCTTTTCCCGATTCAGCGGCGCGGGCCTTCCACGACATGTGGCGCTATAGCTACAATCTTCGCGCCTTGTACGAAACGCCAATCAGCGTCCGTCAAGATTTGGAAGCCGCGGCCGCCGTATCGGAAATGATCGACTCCATCCGCCGTGACGGCCGTCATCTGCTTACGGAATTCGAAGCGAAGCGGGTAATGGCGGCATACGGAATCCCGACGGTCGAAACCGTGCTTGCGCCGGCCGAAGATGATGCCGCTGCAGCCGCGGAACGCCTTGGATTTCCGGTCGTTGTGAAGCTGCATTCGCACACGATTACACACAAAGCGGAAGTTGGCGGTGTGAAGCTCTCTCTCATCAACTCGGAAGCCGCCCGAGATGCCTTTCGGGAGATCCGACGCGCTGTAACAAAGGAGGACTTTCAAGGTGTAACCATACAGCCGATGATCTCTCGAGACGGTTACGAGCTTATCCTTGGCTCGAGCGTCGACCGGGAGTTCGGACCTGTTCTGATGTTTGGCGTAGGCGGGCGTCTTGTGGAGACGCTTGAAGATCACGCTCTCGGTCTTCCTCCGTTGAATACAACCCTAGCCCGACGTCTGATGGAACAAACACGTATTCACGGTGCTCTGACCGGAAGACGAGGGAAGAAGCCGGTCAACGTATCTCTGCTGGAGGAGTTGCTGGTCCGATTCAGCCAGCTTGTCTTAGAGCAAAAGTGGATCCGAGAAATCGATATGAATCCGATTCTTGTTTCTACGCAAGACGTGATCGTTCTCGATGCAAGAGTGATCCTGTACTCGAATGAGACCAACGCTGCGGATATCGTCAGACCCGCGATCAAGCCCTATCCTTCCAAGTACGTCTCCGATCGGGTCCTCGCCGATGGTACGGCTCTGCGGATTCGGCCGATTCGCCCTGAAGATGAGCCGCTTATGGTCAGGTTCCAAGAAACCCTGTCGGAACAGAGTGTTCACCGACGGTACTTTATGTTGGCGGCTCTGGCGAGCCGTACCAGCCATGAAAGCCTAACACGGATCTGTTTCATTGATTATGACCGCGAGATAGCGCTTATCGCTGAACTATGTGGGAAAGGCGAATCCGGGAGTATTGTTGGCGTCGGCGGGCTTAGAAAGGACTTAAGCGAGCGAGGAGCTGAAATCTCGCTAATTGTAAGCGACAAGTTTCAGAGACGTGGGATCGGGAAGTTATTGCTGGAGAGCCTTATTCAGGTTGGGGAAGATGAGGGACTCGAAAGTTTAGCTGCTGAGGTCCTGCCGGAAAACCATCCTATGCACAATCTTCTGGCCAAGTACGGCTTTTCGTTTCAATATTCCCAACACTGCAGCATGATCGGCATTATGCGGTTGGCGGCCGTTTCCGAATCCGTCAGCACACCTTAAGCAGCAGAGATCAAACGCTGAGCACTGGACACGTGGACTGGCGAATGATCGAATAAGCGTTGGTTCGCAGACGGCCCGTGCCGCTGTTTTTCCCACCTCGGCCGATGACCAGGAGATTCGCACCAACGGAATTTGCATACGAGCAGATGGTCTCCGGCGCATCTCCCTGCTCAATACAGACCGTTGTCTTACGCGCCCCGCCGTTACTTGCAAGCGCTCGATCTCAGCCCGAATGTTCTCCTCCATCTCGTCCTTCAAGTCCGAGGAAAACACGACCTTCAGACTTGGGTCTAGACGCGGAACGGCATGGATCACGCTTAGGGCAGCATCCAAGTCGCCTGCCAGGCGAGTGGCCCAAGTGAGTACGTCGCAGCTTGTTTCGCTTAGATCCACCGCGCAAACAATGTTCTTGAGCCCGTGCGAGAGTACTTGCCCGGCCG
>JBJMGJ010000122.1:0-8259 GCA_045807965.1 Bryobacteraceae bacterium
AAAAAGATTGGTTGTTCCGGCGCTTTACAACCTAACCTGCGCCCACCTGCTGCCCGAAGAGTTTGCCGTTATCGGTTTTGATCGAATTGATCAAACAAGCGAGCAGTGGCAGAGCAGCTTAGCCGAGATGACGGAGAAATTCGCCAATGCTGGTGGTGGCGATCGATCCGAATTCAGCAAAGAGGCGTGGCAGTTCCTGGCCGACAGAATGACGTATTGCAAAGGCGATCTTACGGACAACAATTCGTACGAAGAGCTCAAGCGGAAACTATCGGAGGTCGATCGGACTCGAAATACTGGCGGCAATTACCTCTTTTACCTGGCCGTTGCGGAAAAATTCTTTGGGACGGTTGTGGAGCATCTTGGGCACAATTGCCTTACTTGCGAGACGAACGGTTACTGGCGGCGAGTGGTCATAGAGAAGCCTTTCGGCCACGATCTCCAATCGGCTCACGATCTCGACAAGCAGATTCTCAAAACGCTTGACGAGCGTCAGGTGTATCGCATAGACCACTTTTTGGGCAAGGAAACGGTGCAGAATATCATGCTGTTCCGTTTTGCCAATGGGCTTTTCGAACCATTGTGGAATCGCGACCGGATCGAGCACGTGCAGATCACCGTGGCAGAGACGGTTGGAGTTGAAAAGCGGGGATCGTTTTACGAGAAGACGGGTGCACTCCGCGATATGGTCCCAAACCACGTGTTCCAGCTCGTGGCCATGACCGCGATGGAAGCGCCCAATTCATTCAGTGCCGATGCGATTCGTTCAGAAAAAGCGAAGGTAATCGAGACCGTACGGCTTTGCGACCAACGTGATATGACTTGCAACGCGGTGCGCGGCCAGTACACTCGCGGCGTGCTCGACGGAGACAAGGTTCCAGGTTACAGGGAAGAGCCCGACGTTACCCCCAACTCGTTTACGGAGACCTATGTTGCTCTCAAGATTTTAATCGACAACTGGAGATGGTCGGGGGTTCCCTTTTATGTGCGAACGGGAAAAAGATTAGCTCGCAGGAAGAGCCAGATCGCAATCAAGTTCAAAGAAGTCCCCGCCGCTTTGGTTCGAAACACAGAATTCGAGAAGCCCGCCCCCAACTGGCTTTTGCTTCGCATACAACCTGACGAAGGGATCGCATTGGAGTTCGGCGCCAAAATACCCGGTCCTTCCATGCGTGTCGGAGACGTTCGCATGGACTTCAAGTATCGCGACTACTTCGGAACGGCGCCTGCGACAGGTTATGAAACGTTGCTGTACGACGTTATGATGGGCGACGCGACGCTCTTCCAGAGGGCGGACAACATAGAGGCCGGCTGGAGCGTCGTTCAGCCAATCCTTGACGACTGGGCCAAGAATGCGGGTAAGGCGCTCGCCTTTTATTCCGCCGGAAGCCAAGGACCTTCTGAAGCCGATGAATTACTGGCGCGAGACGGTCATGCCTGGCGTCCGATCAACTGATCGGACTCGGAGCGAAGACGGCGGTATTTGCGGAGGAGTTCGTACATAATGATGGCGCCCGCACTGGCGACGTTCAATGAATGTTTGAGACCCAGCATGGGTATCCGGACGTGAGTATCGCAAAAGTCTAGAACACGCTGGTCCAAGCCGTCCACCTCGTGCCCAAACACGACGCACACCGGAAAACGAGGCTGCCAATCGAAGATGTCCACGGCGCGATTGCTCGTTTCTACCGCGGCGATCTCGTGACCACCGGCTGTTCGTAGAGCCTGAATTGCTTCAAGGGAGGTGTCCGCGCCTTGCCAGCGCACTCGTTCCTCGGCGCCCAGAGCCGTTTTTGCGATGCCTTTATGAGGCGGACGGGCGGTGATACCCGATAGAATCAATCGTTCAATCCCCGCTCCGTCGGCTGTCCGAAAGAAGGAGCCAACGTTGTACATGCTTCTGACATTGTCAAGCAGGATCGTGACAGGCAGGTGCAAATCCTGGTACAGCGCGCCACCTGAAGTGGCCCGATACGGAACGCGATCCATTTGTCAGGTGCGGCTCAGCCCCGCGCGCTTCCAGAGTTCGTCCACCCGGCTGACGACCTCGGGCGACATACGAATTACATTCGGCCACCGACGCGTAAAGCCTTCCGACGGCCATTTTGTCGTGGCATCGACGCCCATTTTCGACCCGAAATTCGGCAATCGGCTCGCGTGATCCAGAGAATCGACCGGGCCAGTCACGAACTCGATGTCTCGCTGCGGATCGATGTTGTTCAGAGCCTTCCAACAGACTTCCGAGACATTTTGCACATCGACATCTTCGTCAACCACGACGATGCACTTGCTGAACATCGCTTGGCCCAGCCCCCAGATTGCGTGCATCACCTTACGGGCCTGACCCGGGTACGACTTCCGAATGGAAACCAGAATCAGGTTGTGAAACACGCCCTCGGCCGGCATACAGATATCGCGCACTTCAGGCAATTGCATCCGCATCAAGGGTAAAAAGATACGCTCAATCGCCTTCCCCATATAAAAATCTTCCATTGGGGGTGGACCCACAATCGTCGCCGCGTAGACCGGATCCTTACGACGCGTAATGCACTCCACGTGGAAGACCGGATAATCGTCATCGAGGGAGTAGAAGCCCGTGTGATCGCCGAAGGGACCTTCACGGCGCAACTCACCCAGGTTGAGATAGCCTTCCAGAACAATCTCGGAGTTCGCCGGCACTTCCAGATCTGACGTTTCACACTTCACCATCTCGACCGGGCTGCCGCGAAGAAAACCTGCAAACAGCATCTCGTCGATGCTGGGAGGCAATGGCAAAATGGCGGAATACATCGTGGCCGGATCCGATCCGATCGCCACGGCAACGGGCATGCGCGTAACCTTACCTTCCGCCGCAAGCCGCCGGTAGTGCTCCGCGCCTTGTTTGTGCTTCTGCCAATGCATCCCGGTCGTCTTCTCGTCGAAGACTTGCATCCGGTACATACCGCAATTCCTCTTGCCTTCAGAGCTTTTCGAGAAGACCATCGGTAGGGTGATGAAACGACCTCCATCGCCGGGCCAGCAATGAAGAATGGGGAACTCGCGGAGTGAAAAGCCATCGTGCTGGATCACTTGCTTACAGGGACCGCTCGACACCAGTTTGGGAAACATTTTTGCGAGTTCGCCCAGTTTAGGCAGCATCTTCAATTTGTCCAAGAGGCTCTCCGGCTTTTGCATCTCAAGGAAGCCTGAGATTCGCTCGACAACTTCGTCCAGACTCGACACTCCCAACGCGAGTTCCATGCGGCGCATGCTCGCGAAGGCATTGATGAGCAGTGGAACCTTCGAGCCTTTCGGATTTTCGAACAAGAGCGCGGGACCACCGTTTTTCACCGCGCGATCTGCAAATTCAGTGATCTCCAGATAAGGATCCACCTCAAGACTCACCCGTTTGAGTTCGCCCTGCTTTTCGAGACCGCGTATGAATGCGCGGAGATCGTTATATGCCATTTCTTTACACCCATTATGATGAGGATGGATGACGGCAAATCGCACAGCGCTCGTGACTGGTGCAAGCAGAGGAATCGGAAAGGCTTGTGCCCTCGCACTGGCTCAATCTGGCTATCGCCTAGCCGTTGCAGCCCGTTCGCTGGATAATCTGCAAAACACAGTCAGTGAATTGAAGAGTGCCGGGGCGGAGACCTATCCCGTTGCGATCGACGTAAGCGAAAGCGGTTCCATCAAAGCTGGATTTGAAAAGACGGCGGCTGAGTTCGGCAGGATCGACATTCTCGTTAACAATGCTGGTGTTACGAAGGATGGACTGGCCGTCCGGATGAAAGAGCAAGACTGGCACGTGGTCCTCCAGACGAATTTGAGTGGCGCCTTCTTTGCCATTCAGCAGGTCTTGCCAGCCATGATGCGGGAACGTTGGGGCCGCATCGTCAACATCTCTTCCGTAGTTGGCGAAATGGGCAACCCAGGGCAAGCCAACTATGTCGCATCCAAAGCGGGGCTCATCGGTTTAACTAAATCGCTTGCACAAGAAGTGGGTAGCAGAAATATCACGGTCAACGCCGTTGCGCCGGGCTTCATCGAAACGGATATGACTGGCGGGCTCTCCGATGAGTTGAAACAGAAGATGGTCGCCAACACTCCGCTACGCAGGATAGGCAAGCCTGACGACATCGCCCATGCCGTCGAGTTTCTTGTCAGCGAAGAAGCAGGTTTTATCACCGGGCACGTCCTGGACGTGAACGGTGGCATCTACATGTAAGGGCCGCCCGAACGCGCGTCCGCACTCTCACCATGTCTTCCATCACCGTATCTCCCAAAGCGAATCGCGACAGCAGTTTCCGAATTGGCTTAGTGCAGATGCCCTGCTCTCTGGACCCTGAGGACAACCTCAGCCGTGCGATAGCCGGCATCAGGGAAGCCGCGGCACGCGGCGCTGAAATCGTCTGTTTACAGGAACTCTTCCGGAGTCAGTACTTCTGCAGGGAAGAGCACCCGAAATGGTTCGATTTAGCTGAGAGCATCCCGGGGCCCTCGACCGAGGCCATCGGCGACGTTGCCAAAGAATTACAGGTCTCCGTGGTTGCTTCTTTGTTTGAGAAAAGAGCTCAGGGACTGTATCACAATACGGCGGCTGTGATCGATGCGGATGGATCGTTGATCGGTATGTACCGGAAAATGCACATTCCGGATGATCCCCTCTACTACGAGAAGTTCTATTTCACGCCCGGCGATTTAGGGTTCCGCAATTTCGAAACGCGTTTTTCACGTATCGGCGTCCTGGTCTGCTGGGATCAGTGGTATCCCGAGGGAGCACGCATTACGAGTCTGCAGGGCGCAAACGTGTTGTTCTATCCGACTGCCATCGGCTGGCATCCCGCGGAAAAGCAGCAGTACGGGGAAGCACAGCTGGACGCGTGGCGCACAATGCAGCGTGCGCACGCGATCGCGAACGGCGTTTTTGTAGCGGCGGTAAACCGCACGGGCTTCGAGGGTCCTGCCGAAAGCGGCATAGAATTCTGGGGCAATTCGTTCATTTCTGATCCGTTTGGGCGCGTCATTGCCCAAGGCTCCGCGACCGAAGCGGAGGTTCTAGTTGCCGAGTGCAACCCGAAAGATATGGATGAAGTGCGCAAGAACTGGCCCTTCCTGCGCGATCGCCGCATCGATGCCTATTCGCCGATTGTGCAGCGCTGGCTCGACTAAACATGCAATCCCTTGAGAAAAGCGTCGCGTCTGCCGGCCTCCGAATGCCCGCGGAATGGGAGGGGCACGAAGCGACATGGTTAGCATGGCCTCATGAGAAGAGCGACTGGCCCGGCAAGTTCAGTCCGATTCCGTGGGTGTACGGCGAAATTGTCCGGCGTCTCTCGCGTGTTGAAAAGGTCCGGATTCTCGTCAATGACCGCGAAGGGGAAAGCAAAGCGCGTCGCATTCTCAAAAAATATAACGTGCAAATGGAGGCCGTCGAGTTCTTTCATGTGCCGACCGATAGGAGTTGGACTCGTGACTTCTGTCCAATCTTCGTCAAAGACAACACCGGTCAGTGCATGCAGAATTGGCGCTTCAATGGCTGGGGGAAATATCCAAATTCGGACAAAGATAATGCTGTCGCACAATCTCTTTCCGAACAGTTAGGTAGGAGATTGGGAACGCCTTTCTGGAAAGGACGGCAGGTTGTACTCGAGGGTGGCAGCATCGACGTGAACGGCGCGGGCTGTATCTTGACGACAGAAGAATGCCTCCTCAGCAAGGTTCAGGCCCGAAACCTGGAACTCTCTCGCGAAGACCTCGAGCAGATTTTCGACCATCACCTGGGAGCACGGAAGACATTATGGTTACGAAATGGCATCGCGGGCGACGATACGCATGGACACGTAGACGATCTTGCACGCTTCACTGATCAGCAAACGATTGTGATCGCGCGGGAAGAGAACCCGACCGATGTGAACTATGAACCTCTGGCGGAGAATCTTGCCCTCGTTCGCGAAATGCAGGATCAGAACCGCCGAACGTTCCGTGTTAGAACGCTGCCGATGCCTGCTCCGGTAATCTTCAACGAGCAGAGACTTCCGGCTAGCTACGCCAATTTCTACATCGCAAATCGTACCGTGCTGGTTCCTACCTTCAACGATCCGAACGATCGCACTGCCCTCAATACCTTGGCGGAATTATTTCCGGACCGTACCGTGGTTGGGATCGCCTGTACCGATCTGGTGCTTGGCCTGGGAACGCTACACTGCATGACGCAGCAGCAGCCTGCCTGATCGGGTCGTGGCGCTAACTGTCATCGCGGTTTTTCCGCTAGCGATCTGGCTTTATCTCTTCTTCGGCAGAGGTGGATTTTGGCGCGTTCGCCGGCACTTTGCAACTGCGGGCAGCACTCCCGGCACGCCGGTCCGAGTTGTGGCTGTCGTTCCGGCCCGGGACGAAGCCTCCGTTGTCGGCGAGGCCGTGCAATCGCTCCTCGACCAACGGCTTCTTTGTTCGCTGCAAGTGGTCTTGATTGACGACGGCAGTTCCGACGGAACCGCAGCCCTTGCTGCCCAGACAGCGAAAAGAATGGGAGCGGCTCAGCGCCTGACCATTATCCAGGGAAAACCTCTTCCCAGCGGCTGGACTGGCAAGCTATGGGCTGTATCGCAAGGAATCGAGGCCGCCCGGCAGTTCGATGCCGATTACTACCTGTTGACGGACGCCGACATTCGGCACCACCCCGAAAGCATCGGCCGACTTCTCAACGTGTCCCAGGGGGGCGGCTATGATCTCGCATCTTACATGGTGAAGCTATCGGTCGAAACTCTTGCCGAGAAGTTCACAATTCCAGCCTTTGTCTACTTCTTCTTTCAGCTGTATCCGCCTTCCTGGATTGCTTCCCGGAGGCATGGTACAGCCGGTGCGGCGGGCGGTTGCATGCTCATTCGACCCGCAGCTCTGGAACGAGCCGGTGGAATTGCCGCGATCCGCAACGCTCTCATTGACGATTGTGCGTTAGCCCAAGTCATCAAGAAAACAGGTGGCCAGGTCTGGCTTGGATTAACGGAGGAAAGTCAGAGTATCCGGTCGTATGGAGGTTTCCGGGGCGTAGGCCAGATGATCTCGCGTTCGGCTTTCCATCAGCTCCGGCATTCGACTCTTTTGCTACTGATGACAATCGCCGGTTTGGCGACCACGTATGTTGTGCCACTTCTGTTACTGCTCACCGGCAAACCGCTGCCGATGCTGCTCGGAGGTGCTGTCTGGGTCCTGATGACACTCTCATATGCTCCGACCGTTCGATTTTACGGGAGGCCGGCGCTTTGGAGCCTCTCGCTACCGCTAGTAGCGATCTTCTACGCGGGCTGCACGATTCATTCCGCCTACCGATTCTGGACCGGAGCGGGAGGTAAGTGGAAGGGCCGTACGCAGGACAAGGCGCACGGCTGACTTGCGCCACGGCCGAACAGTAGCCGTCAAGCGCCAACAGGTTCCATGCGGGCCTGACGCTTTCGATACGCCAGATAGAAACCGACTGGAACAATAAACACGGTCACAATAACGGAGAGCGTCAATCCCCCGATCAGGGCACGTGCGAGCGGAGCATAGGATTCACTTCCCTCCCCTAATTTCATCGCCATTGGCAACAGGCCGATGATCGTGGCGAGAGAAGTCATCAGCACAGGTCGAAGACGAACCCGGCAGGATGTGACGACAGCGTCTCGGACCGTGCGGCCCTCCGCCAAGAGTTGGTGGGCAAACTCCACGATCAAGATGCTGTTCGACATCGCGATGCCGGCAAGCATCAGCACGCCCATGAGCGACATGACGTTCAGCGTCGTCCCGGTTGTTACGAGCGCAACAAGTACCCCCGAAATGGCAGGAGGCAAGGCTAGCAGGATGATGAAGGGATCGATAAAGGATCGGAACTGTGCGACCAGAATGAGGTAGAGCAGAACAACCGACAGCACGAGTCCACAGCAAAGCTTCGGAATGATGCATTCATGGACTGAACCGTACCCTGCATTGAAACGTCCACGTTCGCTGGAAGTTTCACACCTGCCAGGATCCCGTCGATCTGCTTTGCAAGTGCCCCGAGCGCCTCGCCAACCGGTCGGACGTAGATGTCAATCCGGCGGCGAATCTGGTAATGGTCCACTTCCGTGGGCGCCTGGAAGGGAGTGATGCTGCTGACCATATCGAGCGGGGTGGAGCGCGGCACGCGTTGCTCCGCCGCGGCATTGCTGCGACGAAACCGCGGTCGAGATTAGCCGATCTCGAGATCGACATTCCGGAGCGCTCTGTCAAGCGAAGTGGTTCCGCAATCGAACT
>JBJMGJ010000123.1:0-8939 GCA_045807965.1 Bryobacteraceae bacterium
ACGGATGATTAAAAAGAGACGAGTCTCAGAGGCCAAGCTTGGTTATTAGGGACATGTGGTCACCGAGAACCGGAATGGGCTTGTGGTGGATGTTCGCTTAACGCATGCTACGGGCACGGCGGAGCGGGACGCCGCGCTGGAGATGCTGCGGGAGAAAGCCGGAACCAGGCGTATCACGCTGGGCGCCGATCGGGGTTATGACACGGCCGGCTTTGTCGAGCAACTGCGTGCATTGCAAGTGACGCCGCATGTAGCGCAGAACGATACCAACCGGTCGAGTGCCGTGGACGAGCGAACGGCCCGGCATGAGGGATATCGAGTGAGCCAGCGCAAGCGCAAGCGGGTGGACGAAGTGTTCGGATGGATGAAAACGGTGGCCTTGCAACGTAAGACACGCTTCCGCGGGCCGGACCGGGTGGGTTGGATGTTCACGCTGGCTGCAGCCGCCTACAACTTAGTGCGGATGCGGAACCTGCAACCAGTGAACACCTGAGGAAAAGTGTGTCTGCGGAAGGCTCGCAACGCCTTCTGCCTCGCCTAGCCGGGTCACAAGCACCCAATGAATCTTTTTTGACCCAATCCTGATCCCGACTTATGAGCCCTTCTTGCGTCACTTAAATCGATAGACCATGCTTTTCCGCACCCTGCTAGCAGCAGACTGCCCGGATTCGATGTAGGTCCGCCAAAGTTATCCCATTCACCGCCGGTCCCGCCCGGGCCTGCCTGCGAGATATCGACATTCCCGGAGCTCGGCGGGCTAAGTGGCGCCGGAAGGGCTTGTCCCGCTGGAATTGATCTGGACGCTTCGCGGCGGTCCACCTCGGATCGTAATCCCAGTGTTTCCGTTCATATCCAAAGCACCCGGTTGACAGGATCGACGCTCGAGAGCACCGCCACAGGAACTCCGACGGTGGCGGCACTGGAAAATCGACCGAAACCGTATCGGCTGCTGAAGGGCCAAAACCGTTTGTTCGAGCATAGAAGCAAGGTGTTCGGCCATCGGTCGTTGTCCACGTAAAGCCCGTCGTCGCAAATCCCGCACTGTTTCCGCTCATACTGTTCGAGCCCGTAGATAGGCTCCTAGTTCCAGCCATGGCGGCTGTGTCCGCCGCTGCATGTGCCATCTGCCGCTCAGCATAAAGGTGAGACCCATCGATCGCCAATCCTACGGCGCCGAATATAAACAGGCCCGACGCTAGTACAACCAGAACTGCTGCTTGACCAGATTCCTTGTTCCTTTTGTGCAAGCTTGCTGATCGCTCCGAGTTCTTCGATTCGGCTCGCCCGTACTCCAGCAACCGAGCAGGTCGCTCACCTAAAGCAGATTGATTGGCAAGAGATGTTCCTCTTCGAGACCCAAAAGGAGCCTAGTAGCCGCGTTTGCGCAGACGGGAGTTTGCAATGACCAGACTCGTATCGAGTGCGCACCCCATCGATAAGGCCTGGTCTCCCTCGCCAAAGCTCCGCTCAAGCGTTCCGTAACGTTGATCTTGTGACCGAATCCGCCGGCGAGGTAAACAGTCACAGGCCGGGAACCACGAACGGCAAAGTGAATTCGGAGTTCCCACTAGATTAAGAGCACTCTAACCAGGACTTACCGGAAACGGGAAAGTCTTCACTCGTTTCCCCGAATGCGCTCGCCCCGCGGCGCATCGGCCAGAGTTACCGATTAATTGACTTTCGTCCGGCGGCGATAAATCAGAACGGTGAGGGCGATCATGGCGAGAGCGCCAGAGATAAAGCGAATGAGAGTAATTTGATCCATAACTATTTAGTCGCTTGAGACCGAGATGTATCGACCCAAGAATTTTGGCGTCCGTCCTTCGGATATTCCCGCGTACGCGTAATCCATAGGAAGGTATTACTGGGCGCATTGCTGTGATTAATTTGACATTTAGCGCCATGACAATTTATGGCAGGACCGTGACTGCGTGCACTGGCGAGGGCGGCCTGGGAGGCCGGGTTGAAAGTTTGAGAGGCTGAGGGATCAGTGATGATGAGCGAGCAATCCAAGAACAAAAGGGTCGATTACGTCTGAGGGAACGCGCCCTACTCAGTAGCGCTCGCGATCACCGCCAACCGTTCCCGACCCTTTGAAGCCAAGCGCGTGCCTGAACAGTTACTGTTTATTGAGGCGGCACACCGGAGGGAGCAGATACGGGCGCCGGCGCAGCTGTCTGCCCCGCTCCTCCGCCTGTTGCGCCGTATACGACACCAGGGCTGGTAGAGTTGATCACCAACGGCCTCTGCTGGAGACTTCTAATCAAAGTCTCGACCGGAACGCTTGGCGTGGGTGGCTGTTGGGGTACAGGCCCGGTGACATTCTGGCCAGGAGTCGCCATCGGCTTATCCGTGTTCGGCGTCATGAACGATTCTGGATAGTTGAGCGTCGGCACAGGTTGGCCTGCTGGAATAGGTCGGACCAACTGAGGCGTCACGATGACTATCAATTCGGTGTTGTTCTTTGTCTTCAGTTTCGACTCGAATAACTTACCCAAGATAGGGATATCCCCGATCCAGGGAATCTTACTCAGAGTCTCTGTTTCCCGGTTATCGAGCAGCCCAGCGAGTGCGAAACTTTGCTCTTCCCCCAACTCGACTTCTGTGTTTACATTGCGCACCGAGATTCCGGGAACGGTGAAGCCCGAAATCGTCACGCCATTTGTGTAGTCGAGCGTGCTTACTTCCGGCGCAACCTGGAGTCGAATAGTTCCGCGGGGCGTGATCGTCGGGATGAAGTTCAGCCTGACGCCAAACTGCTGGAACTGAATCGTAACGGCGTTCGTTCCTCCGGAACTTGATCCCTGTACAACCGGGTATGGAAATTGGCCCCCGGCAAGAAAACTTGCCTGCTTGCCATTGCTGGCTAACACGTTAGGCTCAGCTAAAACCTGCAGCAATCCCTTGGTTTCCAGGGCTTGGATCGTCGCACCCAAATTAAGATCCGGTCGGAACAGGAACAGGTTTAATGCACTTGAAAGATTGTAGCTCTGGGTGGTAAAGCCGTGAGTTGGGCTTCCCGGCACCTTGGGGACCGTGGCTGGCACATTCGAAAGGTTATAGCCGGGAATGCTGGAATATTGACCGGTAGTGGTCGAGCCAATCGTATTTGTAGCTCCCAGACTGAACAAATTGAATCCCAACTCTTCGCTCGTACTACGGTCCACGCTGGCAAATCGAACTTTGAGTAAGATCTGGGCCTCGGGTGCAGGCACGTTCACATAGAGGAGATTGACAGCCTTCCCCACGGAAGCGGCGATTGAAACGGCACGGTCTACGCTGGTCAAGTCTTTGGCCGTACCGCGTAAGTAAATCTGATCATTCTCGACCGTAGCTTCGATCTTCTGGCCCGGCAATTCCTGGTTGAGTTGACGGCGCAACTGCTCTTGTCTCGCCGTCGCTGCGTACCGGCTTGGTTGAACAGTGACATCGAAGAACAACTTCTGATTACCCTGTTGCCAAATGATCAAACTTGTCTGTCCAGGAGCTTTGCCGTTTACCAAAACCTCCGTCGGTCCCACCGCGGTCGCTTCCGCTATGTCGCCGAACCCGACAGAGACTCGTTCGATCGGAGTCGCACTGTCGACGATTAGCGAGTTACCAACAGTAACGAAGAGTTCGTTAGGTGTCTGGCTTTCGACTGGTCCCGTAGCGCCCGCCGCGTTTGCGCCCGGCCGTTGAGCCGTAGCACCCGCGGCTTGGGCTCCGAATATGAAACTTGGGATGGACAGGAAAAGCCCAGCGATCCCAAAAAATCGCAATTGCGTCATTGTGTATGTTCTTTGCGCCTCAAACGGAACCGGACATCACTGATGCTGTGTCTCCGACTCGTTGAATTTCTCTTGGCTGCGCTTTGACCCGTTGAATACCTCGATCAGGAAAACTCGCGGGTCGGGCGCCTTCGTCTGGACGGGAGGGGCACTCACCTTCCGCGCCAGAGCCGGTGCCGGCTTCGTTGCGCCATCAGAAAAGAGGCTCGCCATCGCGACTGTGGATGTTTTAGGCGTATCGGTGTCCAGCGGGTTCCTGAGCACGAGTTGAATGCGAGTTTCATTGCTGGCCAAGCTCAGGATCTGCGCCTGTTCAGGAGTGACAAGCAAGTTAACCACAGGAACCTGGACAGGCTTGCCTTCGTTGTCTTTTTGAATGTTCGTACCTGCCGATAAGACTTCGATGTTCTGAAGCAGTGTCTTCACGCGAGGACCATCGGCGTTCGATGCTCCGGGTCCGTTTCCGGCAATGAGCACGTCAACCCGCATACCCGGCACGACAAAGCCGGCCACGCCCACCACATCATTTACTCGAATCGCACAGGCCCTCATACCTGGTCGTATCGTGGCGGCCAATCCTCCGCCCGATCCCACGGCAGCCAGTCGGTTGTCACGAATGGGCTCGCCTTCGTACAGTTGCGAAATGACGCCGCGTCCGACAATGGCTTCCTTGGCAACCAACAAGCCTTTTGGTACAGCGCCAACCCACTCGCCTACTTTTACGTCTTCATCCCGGATTACTGTGCCGATCTCCAGATCCCGTGCGGCGACGACTATCTTCATCGTTTCGGGGCCGACGGCCCTACGTTGCGCGCCGGCTACTCGATAAACGAGATAGCTGGCTATCGCCGCCACTACAAAAGCAAACAAGAGAATGGTACTCACTCTACGATTCATGGGCTACAGGCCTCTACTTTGTTCTGAGGAAAGTCAGTATGGGTACTTGGCAATTGAAGGACCAAGCCAAATCACAAAACTCGGCCTAAAAAGCCGGTATGTTGCTTATCGCCGAGACGAGTGTGTCAACCACCGTTTACACGGCCGTCAGACCGCGTATGCCGGTTGACACACCGAGACCCGGGAATGCGGAGATTAGGCCAACTTGGAATTAGGCCTCTCTATTGCAGAGAATGCAGTTCCGATCTCCTTTCTGAATGGAACACAGTTCATCAGGTAGTGCCACGCGCGAGGAATTCATGAAGGAACTGACCCTCGTTGATGTCCGGCCGCTTGCACGCCGATCGCCTTTGGCTATTTCGCTCGTCCTGCATGTTGCACTCCTCGCATTGCTGTCACTGGTGCACACCGAGCAGCCGAACGAATATCGGAGCCTCACGCATCACAAGCAATCCGTTATCGTTTTGAACTTCAGGGACTTACCTCACCGTTCCAGAACAACGGGAGCTTCAGGAGAACAATCTCGGAACGACGATCTTGGACGTCCACTTCTGAGTTCCCGGACGACCGCGCCGGCACTGTCCAATCGAGCTCTACGTCCCGAATCGCCCGTGGAGGATGCAGGGGCATCGAGCATGAAACCTCGTCGCATGTTTGAACTCTCCGCAACCGCTCCGGTTCGTACTGTGAAACAGACGTTGGTTCAGTTGGGTGTTCCTCCCGAGGTTTTACTAAAACAGGAGGTTCCGCTTCCGAACGTGGTTCTTTGGACGCCGCGGGCTGTTGAACCTTTCCGAAAACGGTTTGTGACGCCGCCACTGAAAATTCAGAGTTCACGCGTTGCTCAGAATCTGGCTCCCGCGCCGGACGCGCAGCTACCTAATCGCGAACCATTGGTATCCGATTTGAAGATTGCCGCCATGCTGGTCGTGAGCGATCGTCCTCGCCTGTTTCGACCGCCATCGACCACTTCACCCGTGAGAATGCCGAGTCCCGAGTTGATAAACCATGTACCGCAAATCACTTTGCCTGATTCGAATCCGGCAGCGCCAGCCGCACTGATCGCCTTAGCGGATAATCCGACGCAGCCCAGTGGCATGGTTATCGTTCCGCCAGCGAATCAGGTGTCCAACTCAAACGCCGGAGGTTCGTCGAGTGCGGTATCCGGTGCTGGGGCCGATACGGCCGGTGCGGGTCGAGGAAGCCGCGCGAATAAGAGTGGTTCGCAGGAATCGAATGGCGGATTGGGTAGGGGCGCCGGTGCAGGACAGGGGTCAAGCGATGTAATTGTCGTTGCCTCCAGTGGTGGCGCTTCCCCGCGAGGGAGCGGCACTAGTCCCGAAGCCGGTATGGGCGGCGGCGGAAGCAGGTCGGGAGGAGAAGGTAAGGAACGTGGCCCAGGGGAAGGCACAAATGGGAATGCGAACGGGAACGGAACTGGCCGCGACATCGGACTGGATGAAATCCCCGCGAATGTAACACGTATCAACTTACCCAAAGACGGGAAGTTCGGGGTTGTTGTAACGGGCTCTTCGCAAGCCACTCCGTACCCCGAGAGTGTCGGCGCACTCGGCGGCAAAATGGTCTACACGGTTTACCTGAGCGTGGGCTTGCATAAGAAGTGGATTTTGCAGTATTGCCTCACGAAGGAAGCCGCAAGCCTGGTACCCAGGGGAAGCGCCACGCCAATCGATGCGCCATGGCCCTACCTGATGTTCCGGCCGGATCACCTTGCTCAGCCGGGCGACTACGTCATTGTTCACGGCGTAATCAATACTGAAGGTCGCTTCGATCTGCTCGCCATGGTGTTTCCAGACGAGTTTGATCAGAAAGATTTGCTGATCAACTCACTCAAGCTATGGTCGTTTCGTCCCGCCAGTCGCGATCGTCAGACAACGGCAGTCGAAATCTTATTAATTATCCCGGCGGAGTCGTAGAGGATTATTGGACTAAGGCGAGTTGCCTGACAGCTACAAATCCCTGCGGGTAAAGAGTCATGTTGAGATTGGCGGTTCCCACGATGCTTAACTGACTCACGATGATCTGGCCCACTATGCCAGTTGAGCTACAGGGCGTTCCGTTATACCGGACTTCCTGATAGTGAGTAGGATCGCCCTGCATGATACTCAACGTGTTCGTCATGTACATCGTACCTATTACGGAAAAGCAACCATTGCCCTGCCCTAGGCCGTGCGCACCGTGAGCCCCGTTTCCAGTATGCGCGTCAGCATTTCTATTTTCGAAAAAGAGGATACCGTAATACGGAGATGCTGGAGCTGCATTCAAGTTGGCCGTTGAGACACCTGCGCCGTACAGAATCGCATTCACATTGGTATTGACATCAAAACCGCCCGAATGCGTAGGTTGTGCTGTGGATCCGGTATCGTAGATAACCATGCCGTTTACAGTGGTTGCGTCTGCGGCGCACGACGTGCACATCTTGACGGTATCGTTCTTTAATACAAAACCGCCACCCTGGACATAGTACACGCCCGGATCAAAGATGGCACTGTTCAAGCCAGTAAGATCTAAGGTAGCGTATTTCCCGGGCAGGAACTCTGTGCAGGTTGCGGGAGGTGTGCCAACAAACCCTGGTGCCGGACAGTCGGCGCAGTGACCTAATACGGAACACGCTTGGCCATTCTGAGGCGGTGTGGTGGCGGGTACCGATGGTGGATTTACGTTCTCAAAAGGATCTGGAATCGGGGGCGAGGTGCCTATGTAATGGCCAGTACTTCCCAGGTTCATGTGGCCCGGATATGCAGTCGGTGGTCCGAAGACGCCGAAATCGCCTCCCGTGCTTTGAGGTCCAGATAGGTGGAGATCAATACTTCCCGAACTGGGACCCTGATATGCGTCCCCGCTACTTGTGTAAGTTCCGCTTGAGTTAACCTGGATGCTTCGTTGGGGTCCGCCTGAAATGGTGATAGTTGTACCTCCATTCATGGCCAGCGCTCCTACCATACTGGGATGCGTGACGATGATCGGAGTAGGTGAGATGATACTGACGACGGCAGCGGTAGCCGATGCACTTATGCTCGGCAATAGTGTACTGATGAGATTAAAAAAGGTGGTCGGCACGTCTCTTCTCACCGTCACACGTATCGCGGTCGGATCTGACGCACTCAGAACACCCGCGGGTACTACCGAGGAGGCTGCGGGAAAGGAGACTGCAACAGTATCCGACCCCGAGTTGAATCCGTTTAGTGTCTGGGCGTAATAGCATGGGGTTCGGGCGTCGCTTGCAGAGCAAGTGAAAGTAGCTCCGGTTGAAAATCCCTGCGCTGCTCCCGACGCGTTCGAACCTGTGAACATGCTCCGTATGCCTGCCTGTGCAGAAGCATCGGCCGCCGCCTGCGCCATCTGGCGCTCAGCGTATAAATGTGATCCATCGATCGCAAGCCCGACTGCACCGAGCAGAAAGATCGCCATCGCAACAACGACCAGGACCGCGGCCTGCCCCTTTTCGTTGAATCGTGTTTGTACTTGAATCTTCAAAAAGCGATCACCCCCTGACTGGTGCTTGAGAGATTTACGTTAATAGGGAAATAGCCGGTCAGCGGATTATAGGGATAGGAGACACTGATCGTGACAGCTGTCCCGGGGTTCCCTGGCGATCCGGCGCTGGAAGAACACGCTGTGTAGGTCGCGAGAGATGCGGCATAACAAACATTCACAGTGGCGTTGGCGGTGTTAACCGTGGCGGCGCCTAGATAACCGTTCACAACCCCTTGCACTGTACTTAGAGAAGCGGAGTTATTGAAGCCGTGGACGGTCGCGTATCTGATGCCTACCCTAGCGGCGTTCGAAATGGTTGTGTACACCAAAACTAACCGGCACATTTCGACAACGCCGAATAGCAGCATGACCAAGGCTAGGGAAACAAGGGCGAACTCGACCAGACTCTGACCCTGGCAATCACGTCGGCGAGGGATCGACGGGCGTAAACCTTTCACGGCCATCTCACCACCATGCGCCGGTGGATAGAATTCGGGAGAGCCGGAAGCCCGAACCGGAGAAACGTGTTTCCCGCCAAAAATGGCGCAAAGGTGTATGTTACATCCACCGCAACGGTTGAATAACTTGCGGTTGATCCAGTAGCGATTTTCTCAAGATCCGCCGGTGGTGCTGTAACCCCCGTCGGGCAAGCAACTGTCGTGAGAAAAGTATTTGTCGTTCCATTGTTATAGATACACGCAGTCACCGTAGGGTTGGAGCTGCTGCTGTTCGGAAGTCCGGCGGTGGCATTCTGACCCAACGTTGTAATCTGAC
>JBJMGJ010000124.1:0-15295 GCA_045807965.1 Bryobacteraceae bacterium
AGGGCGACTGCAGGTAATGAGAGCAGACGCTAGTTCCGCGTCAAAGCTGGCGGAGCTCGTGGTGTTCCAAGCCTCAAGAATCCGCCTGGCATGTCGCGCGGTACTCACGTCTCTCAACCCCTCTCTGTGTCCATATCGCGAACACAGGCGGAGAGTAGAGCCCGTTTAGCCGACGGGCGGCCCGCTATCCGAAATAGTCGAAGAGGGTTTTGTAGGAAAGATTGGCGTGCGCTGAAATCGCCGCCTGCAGCGCTGTCTGGTCGGTGGTCATTTGCGTGATCGCCGACGGTAAATCCGTTTCCCGTACCGAGGCTAGCAGAGCCTGTATGCTGCTCAGGCGGCTGCTTGCGAGCTCCGCGGCTTGCGAGATCCAGCTTTCGCGGTTACCGTAGGAAGCCGAGGTTTGGGCGAGATAAGCCCCCGCGCTTTTAAGCGAACCGAGTGCTGTTTGCACGCCCGTTACATCATTGCTGGCAAGCGCCTGGCCGAGACTGTAGACGGCGGCGAAGATGCTGCTTGGCGCCGAGTCGAAGATGGCGGCTGCGCTCATTCCCGCGTTGACCGAAGCACCCGCGCCATCTTCCAACAACGCCGTGGCGGCGCTCGTCGAGTTACTCACCACCCCATTCGCGCCGGATGCCCAGTCGGACGCGTATGGTGCAACCGAAGCGTTGTCGCCGCCGAAGACGTACAAACCGTTCACCGACGTATTTGCTACGCCGACCAGTTGTCCGGCCAATTGCTTCACCTGGTCCGCAAGGTTCGCTCGCGTGCTGGCTGTCGAGGTGTCCGTAGCGCCTTGAGACGCAATGGAGGTCAGTTGGTCCAGGACGGTTGTTGCCGTTTGCAACGCGCCGTCAGCCGCCTCGTTCTGCGCCTTCGCTGTTGCGAGGTTTGTTTGCGTCTGTGTCAGGTGATCGATCTGGCTCTGCAGGTTGATGATCGAGCTGATCGCCGCAGGATCATCCGAGGCTTGATTGATACGGTAACCCGACGTAATTTGCTTGTTAGCTGTCGAAATCCGGTTCTGAATACGGGACAAATCCGCCAGAAAGCTCGGGTTTTGTCCTTGAATCCCTTTTAACATCGCGCCTCTTTAGCGAACCATGTCCATTAGCGTCTGCATCATGTCGTTGACGACGGAGATCAACTTCGATGAGGCCTGGTACGCCTGCTGGTATTGCAGCAGCTGAGCGGCCTGCTCGTCCAAAGAGACGCCGGAGATTTGTGTTCGCATGCCGTCCGCCTGATTCAGCAGATCCGTTTGAGTGCTTTGGGCCTCGGAAGCACCGGAGGCTTGTGTTCCCAGATCACTGGCAATCTGGCTGTAGAAGCTGGTGTAGCTCAGGCCGTTGATTTTGTCCGCGGATGAGCTCGGGTCCTGCAATGCCGCGAGTTGAGCGGCTGCACCGTTCCCGACGACCGGCGGACCCGGTTGAATCGCCGCGAGCGTGGAGGCGGTAATGTTCGGATCAAGGCTTAGCGTCGAAGCAACCGCACTGGGTTTCGATGTGTCGTAGCTGAACAGTGGTGTCCCGGAGACCGCCGGAGGTCCCGCGCTCACTTGACCAGCGGTCAAGATTGAATTGACACGGTCTGCCAGGCTTTGCGCCAGCTGATTCAGGCTGCCTTGTTGATTCTCATCGCCGATGAGGGCAGGCAAAGTAGAGTTACGGACCTGAAGCAGGCCGCCCAGTTGGCCGCCGCCTGACAGGCTTGTCACATCCTGCCCTCGCGACGTCTCAATGTGGGCAGTCGGCATTCCACCCGTCACAGCGGGACTGGCGAAGGATGGATAACTTACCTGTAATTGTGTCTGGGCGTCGCCACTTACCAGTGGAACTTGCCCATTCATCAGGACAGTGACCGTTCCATTCAATCCGACATTGACGCTGATGGGGGTCAAATTCGATAGCTGCTGCAGCGCGTTGTAGAGCTGGGTCTGTAAGCCGGATGAGGTTCCCCCGTTGCGCATCTGAACGTTGATCGCGACGATCTTCGAAGCAACCTGGTTGATCTGCGAAACCGAGGAACTCAGTTGCTGGTTCACCTGCTGCACCGATGACTGTAGGCTCGATGTGAGTTGATTGAACTTCTGAACAACCTGCTGGGCCGCGCTGATGACACCATTTCTGGCGGGCGTGTCGGAAGGGCTCGTGCTGAAAGAGGAAAAACTCGAGTAAAGTGCGCTCAGAGCCGCGGGAATACCGGACTGACCCGTCACGTCAAATTGCGATTGAATGCTGGCCAAATTAGAGGCTTCGGCCATTGCCGCACCCAGCGGCGCATTCCGATTCCAGACGGATTGCTCCGCGGCATCACTCCTCGAATTACCGATCGGCCCGGACGCCACGCCACCGAGTAGCGTATCGACAAGATTGACCTGTTGAACCGCATAGCCTGGCGTGGACGAATTCGACACATTGTTTTGGACAACACCGATCGCCTTATCAAATACGTTGAGAGTACTTGCGGCATTCTGAAGCGTCGCAAACAAAGATGACATCGTTCGCCTTTCTACCCCTGAAAGATGATCCGGCAGTCCTGGTTCGGGCCGAATGTCCCATCAGAGCTGTAGGTTTCGGGCTCCTCTGCGGTTGCCAGAATGGAATGACAGTGGAATAGCGTGCCGGCTTCCAATAGCCTCTGAACGCGTTTGGCTTTTGCCTGGAGTCCTTGCATGAGCTCCAGCAATTCCGGGTCTGGAATGGAAGATATCTCCTCGCCAAGGGCGATAAGTCTTTCGGTTATGGATTCGACCGTTACTGAAAGTTGAGCCGGTGTGGAGTCGCGAGAAGTCATTTGCTGACTCAATCGGTCGAGCTCGGCGCCGGCCACTTGTAAGACCTCTTTCGGACTCATAGTATGCCCACGAATTATCGGGCTTTCGTGTAGCCCTTGATCAGAGCCTTTCCAATCTCCGTTGAATCTGCGCGATATGTACCCGAAGACAGTTGGGCCGAAAGGGACGCTAGCTTGGTCGCGCGATCAGTCGACACGGAGCTCTTGGCGAGTGCGACTAGCGAGCTCGCGTTCGAGAGATTCACCCGGTCGGAGCCAAAGGCGGCACTGGCGTCTGTAGCATTCTGAGACTGCAGGGCGATTGCTTTCGGCGAGCTCGAACGAGCGCTCTCCACAAAGCTTCCCTCCCCTGAATTTCCAATGCGCATGCTCATCTTTTCATCTCCACTTGAAACTTTCCGTAATGACGTATCGATCATCCCGGGGTCGGTTTAGAGATTCCGAGAGAAATAGTTGCTTTTTTTTCACGCGGCAATTCGACCCGGCATCAATGTTTGCGACCCGCGGCGGCCGACAAATACTGCAATCTCAGCGTGAGTTGGACTTCTCCGATTGAGATCCCGAGCGCCTGCGCGATCGCCAATGTTGAATCGCCTTTTTTGGCCAGATTCGGCGATGGTATCCTGGGCCGCTGATCGCTCGGGGCCAAGTTCCAAACATTCTCCGATGGCGGATTCTTCGGAGCAGAGTTGAGGCTCAAGATCTTGCTCAACGAACAATTCGGCGACCTGAGCGCCGGTTCTATCGTTCGCATCGAAGACGGGTTGTCCCGCCTCTTGTCGAGGCGCTGCGAACGGAGCCGGAAGAGATTTCACCGCCGTTCCTTGCTTCTTTCCTAGCGAAACGATCCCGACGCAAAGGCCCAGGACGGACAGCACGCCGCCCGCAAGACCAAAGGAGCTAGATTTCGGAGCTTTGTTCATAAAGGCCAGGCCCTAGTAAATGCCTCGCTCGCTCGGCCACTTGTGTTCGACGTAGCTGCGGAGCCGCAACACTCCCTGCGACCGTAGCTGCGAAATACGAGTAATGTGCAATCCCATGATGGACGCGATCTCTCGCAGGTTAAGCTCTTCTTTGTAATACAGGCTCAGAACTGTGCGTTCATTTGCCGGCATTTTGTCGATCCCGGCGGCGAGTACCTTCTCCAGTTCCGCCTGCTGCAGAATGTGTTCTGGCGAGGCCTCCGTGTCGTCGGCGATGAACTTGACGAGACCTACGTCTTCGCTATCCTCAATGACATCCAGGCTTCCTAGTGAAACGGCGCGAAGATCCACCATCCACTGCTGATACTCCGCAACGCTGATTTTGAGTTCAGCCGCGATCTCTTCTTCCGTCGGTGTGCGTTTCAGCCGCTGCTCGGCAGCCTTGATCGCTTCTTGCACTTGTTTAACGTGCTTGCGGCGATGGGACGGAATTCCGTCGAGCCCGCGGATGCTGTCAAGAATGGCCCCACGGATCTTGTACTCGGCGTATGTTTTGAGCGAGGCGTTATGGCTCGGATCGAATTTATCGATGGCCGCCAGCAGCCCGACGATTCCCGCCGAGATCAGGTCATCGAGCTGAACACTCGCGGGTAGCTTTTCGTGAATGCGCGATGCAATCCATGTCACTTGGGGCAGGTGCTCCAAAGTGAGGTCTTCGCGCTCCTTCGCCGATAAGGTTTCTTGCGTTGCTGCGTACATGATTCGGAGGCAAGAGTCTCTAAGCCGCGGATTGGGCAGCGGCCCTGGCATTAGCGAACAATCCCTCGAGAAGACGATCTTTGGTGGCTTCGCGCAGGTCTTGCGGGATCGATTGGCCATCGGCCAGGAATGAGATTGGCAGCCCGGTCGCAATCGTGTTCTCCACCACGGGTCCGAGTGTGTCGACCTCGTCCAAGTGGGTATAAACAATCTTCGAGGGCTGGAATGCGGCAAACCGTCCCACAAACTTCCTGAGGGCCGATGTGCGCAGAGTCGCGGGAAGAACCAGTTGAACCTCAATTTCCTCGTGGTTTCGGAAGAAGGCTGCCGTTTTCTCCATCTCTTCTTTGTCAGCCGCCGCGTAACCGGGCGTATCGATGAAGATCAATTTCTTATCGCCGTGTTCTTCAAGAGCGGCTTCCAGCGCTTCGGGTGTGTGCACGGCTGTGAAGCCAACACCCAGGATGCGCCCGAACGTATTGAGCTGTTCTGATCCTGCTACCCGGAACGTATCTAAAGAAAGCAAATGAATGGGCAGTTCCTGCTCGAGTCCAAGCTGGACGGCAAGTTTCACGATTGAGGTGGTTTTTCCAGCTCCCGGCGGTCCGACGAACATGACGACCTTGCGCTGAGTGCCGGTTTTCCCAACCTCGGGGTCCACCGCGAATCGCGATTTCACCTGCGTCAGTATGGATTTCGAAGAGGGGGCCGGCGCGGAGGGAGCCGAGTTGTTCGCATTGCGCAGAATGGACTCGTACTCCGACATTTTCGACTGAGCCGCGGATCCAATCAGGTCGCGCGAGAATTCCTCGGAGAATTCGAAGGCCATTAGACGCGAAAACAAATGGTCCACGACCGACGCTTTTGCTGGCGTATTCCAACGGGCCTCAAGTCCCTCGGCGATGGACTGGCTGACTGCCTGTAGTTGCTTCCGCAGTTCGGCTAATTCGTGCGCGATATCTTGCGCGGGCAGCACTTCGGCTGGTTTTTGGGCCTGCTTTTCGGGGGCAATCGGTGCGGCCGTGGCCACCACTTCTGGAACCGTAAATTTGGCGGCGTTCGAGATCGAGCTATCAACCGCCACATTCGCAGCTTCGGAAGCCACTGCGCTTGTTCGCGCAAACAGTGGTTTCGTGGCCGGAGCAATCTCAGCCGCGGCAATCTCCTCCGCCACTGGTGTCACAGCGACTACCTCGACATCGAGGGCCGGCAGAAGCTGGTCAGGTTCAGGTCTCGAGATCTCAGCGGTGACAAGTTCCGGGAAAATTCTATTCATGCCCACTGATTTCGTGAGAAAGTCTGGCTCTTCTGACGCGACCAGGTCCGGGAAGATCCGCTTGGCGCTCGATAGCTTACTCGCAACCGGCCGTTCCGGTACAGCCGCTTTTTTGGTTGCTGGCGGATTACCCGCAATCCCGAAAACAACCTCAAACTCGCCCAGATAGCTCTGTTCCGGGTTGGTTTTCCGGGAGTTCAGCAACATGGCCTCCGGCCCTAACTCCTGGCGCGCGCTTTCGATGGCTTCTCCGATTGACTGTGCAAAGTAAGACTTCAATCTCATGCGGCTAGATCACTCCTAAGGACTGGATCTTCACACCGGCAGGTACTTCGTTGTGAGAGATGAAAAAGACGTTGCTCAAAGAGGGTTCGGTCATCTGGCGTAAGAAATATCGGGCTCCAACACTGGTTAGTACGGCGGCAGGAATTTCTCTCCGCTCGAACTTACGTTCGAAACGGGACACAATCTCCCGCACAATCTGAGGCGAAAGAATACAAATACTGTTTGCTTCGCTGTGCTGAACCGCCGACTCGACGGCCTGCTCTGTGGAATTGTCCATGATGTACGCCGGTAATTCGCCCTTTTGATTCAAGTAGGGTTTCACGACCGTTCGTCGCAAAGATTGCCGGACAAATTCTGTAAGGAGTACCGGATTTTTCGTAGTCCCGGCTGCTTCACCCAAAGCTTCGAGGATGGAAACGCCATCTCGAATCGAAACACGCTCCCGGAGAAGGTTCTGCAGCACCCGTTGGACGGAAGCCAGGGTGAGCAGCTTCGGCACCAGGTCCTCGACAACCTTCGGGTTGTCCTGGGATATGCGGTCGCAGAACATCTTCGCGTCCTGCCGGCCGAACATCTCGCTTGAATATTGGCGCAACAGCTCAGAAAAGTGTGTACCGATAACGTTGACGGCATCGACCACCGTATGTCCAGACGCCCGGGCCGCATCCACCTTATCCGCGGGAATCCAAAGGGCGGGAAGCCCGAACGCCGGTTCGCGCGTCTGTTGGCCGGGAAAGCTCTTATCGGCTTTCGCCGTCGGCAAAGCTAATTCGCTTCCTGGCAGCAGTTCATATCGTCCGATTTCGCTGCCTTTCAGCAGAACGACATACTCACGCGATCGGAGCGACAGATTATCCGTGACACGCACGGGAGGCAACAGATAGCCCAGTGTAGAGGCGAACTGACGGCGGATCCCGGCGATCTTCTTCAACAGAGGTGATGAGGCACCTCCAGCCACCAGGTTCACGAGTCCGAGACCCACCTCAATCGCGATCGGCTCGACTTTCAGCAGAGTTTCGAGATTGTCCGTCGCCGCGATCGGCGGCATGACGCTTTCCTTCTTCTCGAGGATGTTTTCCTTTCGCTTCATCTTCCAGGCTGCGGTTCCCAGACCGCCGCCCAGGAGAAGGAACGGAATAGTCGGAAGGCCCGGAAACGCGGCAAGCGCGACCAGAACACCGCTTGCAAGCATCAGAGGCTCTGCTTTGCCGAACAACTGCCGTTGGAAATCCTCACTGACACGCGATTCCGACGCAGCACGGGTCACAATCAAACCACCCGAAACGGAGATCATCAGCGCCGGAATGACCGTCACCAATCCATCGCCAATGGTCAGAACCGTGTAGGTCTGAAGGGCCCGCTTCAAGTCCATGCCGTGCTGGAAGACGCCGATCAGGAAGCCGGCCACAATGTTGATGGCCGTGATCATGATGCTGGCGATGGCATCGCGCTGTGTAAACCGCGATGCGCCGTCCATCGCTCCGTAGAACTCGGCTTCGGCCGAAACCTGTTTACGCCGCTTCCGCGCCTCCGTCTCGTCAATCAGACCGGCGTTCATTTCCGCGTCGATCGACATCTGCTTACCAGGAAGGGCGTCCAATGTGAACCGGGCGGACACTTCCGAGATGCGGACCGCGCCGTGGTTGATAACGATGTACTGGATGGCGATCAGGACCAGAAATATGACCGCGCCGATGATGTAGTTGCCGCCGACGACAAAGCTTCCAAACGCCTCGATGACGTTGCCCGCTGCGGAGGTTCCACCGTTTCCGTTCAGCAAAATCAGCCGCGCGGAGCTGACGTTAAGAGACAGCCGAAAAAGCGTTAAAAGTAAAAGGGTTGTCGGAAAGACGCTGAAGTCAACCGGCCGCAGGATGTGCATCGCGACCATCATGACGATCACCGACATCATGATGTCGATAACGATCAGGATGTCGAGAATGAAAGACGGGAGAGGGGTGATTAACGCGACAACAATAGCGAGGACCGCAATGGGTACCCCGACTTGCCCCATGTTGGGGGTGCCGAATGTACGGCGTGCATTGACCTTCGCTAGTGGAATCGCTTGTGGCTGCGCTGACATATCAATCGCTTAGCGAGCTAAGCAGGTAACCTTCGATCCATCAGTTTGTAGATGTAAGCCAAAATTTCCGCCATAGCGCGGTAGAACTCGGGCGGGATCGCACGTCCAACATCGATTGCGCTATAAAGTGCCCGGGCGAGCGGAGGATTCTCGATGATTGGCACTTCGTTCTGAACGGCAATTTGGCGCATCCGGAGAGCGAGCCAGTTTTTACCCTTGGCGACGACCACCGGACAGGCCATCGTGTCGATGTCGTACTTGATTGCCACCGCGTAATGCGTTGGGTTTACGATCACGGCGGTTGCGTTTGGAACCTCGCGCATCATTTGTCGCCGCAACAGATCTCGCCGGAGACGCTTAATCTTGCCCTTGATGTGCGGATCTCCTTCATTCTGCTTGTTTTCCTGCTTGATCTCTTCCTTGCTCATCTTCAGTGAGGACATGTGCTTCCGGTATTGCCGGAAGAAGTCGACCGCACCGAAGAGAACAAAGATTCCAGCCGCTTTCCAGAGCAGGCTGCTGATCATGTCTGCCACTTTCGGAGCGCTCACGGAGGGAGTCTCGAAAGGCAACCGCATCAGGGCAGCGATATTGTCGCGGTAAATCGTTGTAATCGAAACACCTAAGACACCCAGGAGCACGATGGCTTCAAGCACGGACTTTAAGTTCTGCCCGGGCATATCCTTCAACCGTGAGGCGGGGTTCAGGCGATTCAACTGAGGAACGAGCTTTTGGAGGCTGAACCCGAACTGGGTAATGCCGAGATTGGCAGCCGTCACTACCGCGAGCAGCGCTACACCGAAATATGTGACCGGCACCAGAGATTGACGAAACAGGTTGCTGAGAACCCCAATCCACTGCCCGTCGGTTATGTCGCCGTACATTGCCGAACGAAACAGCCCAATCGTGATTCCCTCCAGTTTGCTGAACCAGGAGGGCAAGAAGTTGCTGATCAGAATAAGAGCGGTAATAAACTCCACCGCCGTGATCATGCCCTTCGCCGATAGGAATTGGCCTTGCTCACGCGCCTTTTTCAGGCGCTGGAGACTGGGTTTTTCGGTTTTTCCGTCCTGTGAAGCCATCGCTTAGGGTTTCAGGAGAGATTGCAGGCTTTCAAAGACTTTCGCGGAGAAGCTCTCGTAGAGAGAAGGCGCTACGGCGAGAGTCGTAACCAAAGTGAAGAGCGTCAGCAGCATCTTGAGCGGAAATGCATTGCTCCCCATCTGCAGTTGCGAGCTGATACGCCCAATGACTCCGAGTGCCAAATCGGTCAGAAGCAAGAGCGCGACGACGGGGAGTGCCAGGCGAAGCCCGACGGTGAAAATACTCGAGCCGAGTTGAACTACGGTGGTTGCGAACTGCCGGTTCAGGACGAAGCTCCCGGGTGGGTAAGCATTCAGACTCTCTGCGAACGCCGCGATGACGTAGCGGTGAAGCCCCGTGGTAAAGAAGAGAAGCCCCGCCGTCAACTGGACCAGAACCGGAAGAACGTTCGAATCCGCCTGCGTTGTGGGATCGACGACCGACGCGTAGCCATACCCAGCCTGCAATCCGAGAACTTGCGCGCCGAATGTGAGTGATTCCGAAATGAAGCTCACCATGAGGCCGATCGCCGTGCCAAGGGCCAATTCGGAAATCATCCAAAGCGCCAGGAGCGCGATTCCTGTGTTTCCCGTCTCTACCGCCGGCCAGCGGGAGAAAAGAGCAAGAGTACAGGCCAGCGCGATCGCGATTCTACCCACACCCGGACCCGCATCCTGAGAAGGCATCGGGATGAAAACGAATACTCCCGCCATGCGCGAGAGCACGAGCGCAAACCCAAGGAGCGTGGACGCTGACAGAGTCAGGTCATTGTGCATAGCGGGCAAGATCTCCGAGGATCGACGCGGCATAGGCCATGGCCCGGTGGAACATCCATGGCATCAGCAGTAAGAATCCTCCCAGGCATGCCAGAAGGCGCGGCACCGTGCTGAACACCGAATCCTGCATGGAGGTGGCGATCTGAACCAAATTGATGACCACGCTGATGACGAACGCAATCACGAGCAATGGGGCGCAGATCCAGAAAGCCGCCATGAGCGCTTGCCCCACCATGTGTATGACGAACTGAGAAGTCATGGCCTATTGCAGGAAGCTCTTCATGAGCGACCCGATCACCAGATTCCAGCCATCCACGAGAACGAACAGAAGAATCTTGAATGGCGCCGAAATCATTGCCGGCGGCAGCTGCATCATCCCGATCGAAAGAGTCACGGAAGCGACCACAATGTCGACCACGAGAAAGGGCAAAAAGAGAACCGCACCGATCTGGAAACCGGCTTTCAACTCGGAAAGGATGTATGCCGGAATGAGCACCTTCAGGCTGACATCCGACGGGTTATGCGGAGCGGGTTCGCGTGAAATGTTGACAAACAGGTGAATGTCGCGTTCCCGCGCAAAACGCAGCAGAAAGTTCTTTAAAGGTGCGGCACCCTGGTCCATGGCCTGGTCGGTCGTGATTTTCCCTTGCTCCAGTGGCTGCCACGCCTTCGTGTAGATCTCCGAAAACATGGGTTGCACGACCAGCATGGAGAGAAACAAAGCCAGTCCTAGTAAAACCTGATTGGAGGGCGCGGTTTGGGTTCCTAAAGCTTGCCGAAGGAAGTGCAGCACCACCGTGATCCGGAGAAACGGAGTGATGCACATGATCGCCGCCGGCAGTAGCGTTAAGAGTGTCAGGCCCAGCGCGATCTGCATGGGAGCGCTAAGCGTCAGGCCGCGTCCGTTTCCGGCGGCTGACACCCCAAGCGAGCCCAGGGTTGAGGTGCTTCCGGCTGTCTGCGCCGCGCCAAGAGCGCTGAAAAACAGTCCTAAAGCCGCGGGACGAAGCCACTTCATAGTCTTTCCCCGCTTTCAGCCAGGAGCTTTGAGGCGGCAAACGCATCGATTTGGGTGCAGCTCGAAGGCGAGACGCCGATGAGAATGACCCGGTCTTGAATACGCACCAAGTGGAGAGAATGGTGAGCGGTAAGTGGCAGGCGCTCAACCACCTGCATGACCTTCTGCTTTGTCAGGCTCTTGCTTAGAGCCACATTGAAGCTGGCCAGTCCTCGCCGCCGCATCGCCCAGAGGAACGCAACGAGCAGCAGGAGGACCAGAAATGCCGCGATAGATTGACTAAAAGTTTCCAAGTTGCTCTCGTACGCTCGACCCGGTTCGCCGGATCAAGCCTATGAAGAAACTTGGTTGAGGTTCGGATTAAAACGTCTCAGATTTATCTGTCAGACTACCGAATTACCTGGAGCAAGTCTTGCAGCATGTTGTCTTCCGTCGTGATGACGCGTGAACTTGCCTGATAGCCTCGCTGGTACGTGATCAGATTCGTGAACTGGGTAGCGATATCCACGTTTGAATTCTCAAGCGCGCCGCCAACAATTTCGCCTCTGTCGGCCGACATGGCCGTTCCCACCGAAGCTGTTGAGCTTGCGCCGGTGGCTGCATAATTGTTGTTCCCGACAGCTTCGACCGAATCCAGGTTCTGGAAAGTGGCGAGAGCAAGCTGACCCAATATCTTCTGCTGACCGTTTGAGAAAGAGGCCGTGATCTGACCGTTATCCGAGACAGCAACTTTGTTCAGCGTAGCGGCGGTCATACCGTCCTGCGTCACGCCGCTGAACGCGGACGTCTGGGCGTACTGGGTGATGCTGGACGTTCCGTCGCTGTTCAGCAGACTCCAATTCATGCTCATGTTCGACGCCCCATCCGCCAATCCCGAGATAGATAAGGTAACTGGCGCGCCGGACGAGGTCGAGAGTGTTCCGTCTGTGTTGAAGGTAAGCGTTCCGGGAGCAGAGAGAATGGAGGTCTGAGTTCCAGCTGTTCCGCCGGCAAGGTCCTCGCCGGGAATGGTCACGTCGTAGTTCCAGGTGTTTGCGGTCGCACCCTTCGTCAAGGCAACGGTGAGGGTGTGGCTATTGCCCAGAGAGTCCACAACGGGCACGCTTACGTTCAGATGGTCTGTTGACCCGGCTGCTGTACCGGCTGCGTTCAGGTTCGCCGTGAAAGAGTGCTTGGAGGTCGCCTGAGCGGCAAGCGTCTGACCAGCGGGAATCGCGATATCGGTCGGAGCTACACCCGTATTCAATCCGCTGGGAGAGGCCATCCAGCCCTGCACTTTCTCTCCACTCAGCGTTGATAGAACGCCATCGGAGCTGACCGTGAAATTGCCGTTGCGTGTGTACAGCGATTGACCGGCAGCACTCTTCAGCATGAAGAAGCCGTTTCCCTGTATGGCAGCCGCCCAGGGAGAATCGCTGGTCGTGATCGTTCCCTGGGAGAAGCTTCGCTGAGTGGTTGGGCGGCTAACACCCATACCGGCGGAGCTTGACCAGCCCAGAGTAGAGGCGACCAGATCGCGGAAGTCAACGTTGCTGGTTTTGAAACCGACCGTATTGAGATTCGCGAGATTGTTGCCCGTCGTGTTGATTGCGTCCGATTGGGCCTTCAGTGAGGACAGTGCGATAGAGAATGCGCTTGACATGTTTTTTCCTTGCTAATGCGGCGTTCGACTGCTTGTTGCTACACGCTTGCCGTTGCTCCACTATTTGTAGTTGCAGTCGGCGAGCCGACGAATCTGGTTTTAATCGCATCGAGATCACTCCGCATGGCAAGATTCTGCTCAAGCCCGGAGAATTGAGCCAGCTGAGAGACGAATTGCGTGCCGTCCTGAGGCTGCAGAGGATCCTGGTTTTGTAGCTGAGCAACCAACAGCTTGAGGAACGTGCCCTCGTTCGCGAGGCCATCATTGGCCGTCAATGCGGCTGCCGCGTTGCTCGTGGCCGTGTAGGCCGAGGACGCACCGGAGGTCGCGGAGGAAGGGCTTGTAACTTGGGACATATCTATAAGGGCTTTCTTGTTGCTAAGAGTAGTTTTCTAATGCGTCGACCCAATTCGGTCTTCTTTCCTGGCGCCCGTCTTTTCTACTGTCGGGGTTTCCCGAATAAGATCTGGCGTTAGGGTCGGATAGAGAGCCGTTCGTGTTTCCACTCTCGGCCTTAGTGGATTCCGCGGTTTTGGGAACCCAGACTTCGGTTTGCATCTGTTGTTTCTCGAGCCGACCTGTCAGCTCGGGAAGATGATCCTGCAGGTTTTGCGTGAGCGCCGGATCAGCGGACTTCACACTGACGTGTAGCTCCCCGCCCCGATCAATAAGGCGCACGTCGACACGTCGATTATCGTCACCGACCAACTGCATATGGACATTACGGACCGGCTCAGTTGTTGCCGTGGGTGGATCCGGTGTCATGTGGGCCGTTGAGGTCGCTGGGCTCTCTTCAGCTGCTTTGGACATCTCGAACGGCTCCGCGGTACGGAGGGCGGAAAGATCGATTATGTTCTGGGCCGACCCGGATTCTTCGTGCTCGCGCGCATTATCCTCGAGGGTTGCGCCTGAAGCCGCCTGAACGGCATCGGGCTTCGCCACCGCCGCGTAGGGCTGTGTCCCTTCGCTCGCAACAGGTGAAACAGGATCGACAGAACCGGCCGCCTTCGAATTCTGCACTGCTTGCCCACTACCTAGTCGGAGAGCAAAGGCCAGAGCGTTTGCACTGAGACTGCCGGCTACACCCTTGACGCTATTCCCGTTGCTTCCGATTTCGGTCAGCTCAGGGCCACTCGCGTTCGCGTCGAGGTTCTGGGTTTTCCCCACAACTCCGTCCGAAAATGCTGTGTTCGCCGCGTCTGAGGGCGACATCAACAGGAGCCCACCCAACAGATAGTCATTCGCCTGTTGGCCGCTTGAGTCACCGGCCTGTTTCGGCGACAATTCCGCGGCATCAACAAGTTTCAACTGGTTGGGCGAATTCGATTTCTGCGCGTCGAAGCTCTCCATTGGCTCACTAGAGAGTCCAAAGAGAAACGTAATGGGAAGGGAGGATTTTTCCGAGAGCCGGCTGTCGTTTGATGCGGTGCTTGCGCCCGTGCTCCCATCCGACTTGTCTTTTTCAGACTTCTGATCCTTCTTCTCGAATTTCCCCTTGTGGTGCGCTGCCGAGGATCTTTGGTCATCCGCAGTGTTGCGAAGCACCTGAGAAAAGCTGTCGCGCCCTGTCCTGGACCGTGTGTTAGTTGTGCTGTTCGTCCTTACTTCGGCCGCATCGCGGACCGACGCGAAATTAAAGTTGGGAGCAGCACTGACCCTGGGGCTCATCGGCCTTGCCCTACTGCACGTGTCGCGCCAGAATAGCCTCCGCGTCGTTTCAACGACTTAGCCGGGAAGCGCTAAAACGAGCGTCAAACTTTTGACGAATCGGCACCGCTGCACGACAAAATTTTGGCGGATGGGATCGGCTCTCTCGATTTCTATCGAAATGTTCGAGCAACTTGTAGAATCTTTCTGCGCTCCTCCAACCTTTTCTTTGTGGAAAACGACCTCCTACAGGAGCGCTTATGGATCCGTTAACAACCGCCGCAGCCGGCGGAGTCCAGTCGCGAATGGAAGCTCTGGACATGCTTGCCAACAATCTTGCGAACAGTTCCAGCAGCGGCTTTAAGGCAGATCGGGAGTTTTACACCACTTATATGGCGCCTGAACTGGCCGGTGAATCGAATCCCATTGTAGGAGAGACGCCGCTGATCCAGCAGCACTGGACTGACTTTTCACAGGGCAACCTGGTGAAGTCTGGGAACGAAACAGATCTGGCGTTATCGGGAAGCGGCTTCTTCGCGGTAAACGGACCGAATGGAACCCTGTATACCCGCAACGGAAACTTCCACCTGACCTCCCAAGGTGTCCTCGCCACGGCGGACGGCTATCCCGTTCGCATGACCAACGGTCAGATCGTTCAGACACAACCCGGCGAACCAATAACTGTAGGCAAAACCGGACAAATTTCGCAAGGCGCAAACGTCATCGGCCAATTGGCCGTTGTCGATTTCAAGGATCAACACCAGCTTGCGAAGGCCGGGTCCACGTATTTTTCCACTTCGGACCCGAAGCTTGGGCCAGACGGTACGGCAACGGCGGAAGTGTATCAAGGGACGGCGGAGACGTCGAACGCGGCGCCAGCCGAATCCGCGGCGCGAATGGTGACCTTGCTCAGAAGTTTTGAAATGCTGCAGCATGCCATCAAGATCGGCACCGAGATGAACCGGCACGCCGTAGAAGAAGTGGCGCGCGTTAGTTAAGTA
>JBJMGJ010000125.1:0-4914 GCA_045807965.1 Bryobacteraceae bacterium
CGGGTCTGCCAAGTATCTCGGGTCCCTGGGTTTTCAAGCGCTGGCGACTACTAGTGGCGGCTTCGCCTTTTCAAAAGGTCTTCCGGATGGACAAGACGGCGTCACCCGCGACCAGATGCTCGCCCACATCGCAGAAATAGCGGCGGTGGCCGGGCTTCCCGTGAATGCCGATTTCCAGTCCGGATACGCGGATGATCTGGAAGACTTGGGCGAAAACGTCAAGTTGTGTGTGGAAACGGGAGTCTCTGGCCTTTCGATCGAGGATGCTACCGGGGACGGCGTGACGCCGTTGTTTGAGCTTTCGCACGCGGCCGAACGTGTCCGGGCAGCGCGCCGAGCCTTGGACGAAGGCGGAAAAGGCGTTTTGCTGACGGCGCGAGCCGAATGTTATCTCGTCAACCATCCCGATGCATTGCGGGAGTCCCTGCGAAGGCTAACTGCCTACGCTGAGGCCGGAGCGGATGTTCTTTACGCACCAGGCGTGACCGATGCCAGGGAAATTCAGCAGATCGTCGCCGCTGTGCAACCTACCCCCGTGAATGTGCTTATGAGTTCCAACACCGGGTTACGAGTGACCGATCTGGCCGATTTGGGCGTCCGGCGGATTAGTGTCGGCTCGTCGCTTGCTCGAACTGCCTGGACCGGGTTTATCAAGGCGGCGAAGGAGATTGCCGGACAGGGCGCTTTCGGCGGCTTCGATGGAATCGCCCCATTCCACGAACTGAACTCCTTCTTCCAAAATCACCGCTAAGCCTTCCCACGATCACTTGCCTGGTCGGGCTGAGTCCTGTTACTACGGTTTCGTCATTCTTCGTTAGCATTTTTACGCAACGAGCGTCCAACAAAATAGCTGGGATGTGCTAAATGGCGCTTGTCTGGAATCGGTACAGCTTTGCCCCCTTGCTGTTGAGTGCATGCTTGGGCATGCCGGTAAGTTCGCTGGCTCAAGGCCTTAGTGTTGAAAAGATCGTGGCAAACTCGGTGGCTGCCAATCAAAGAGACTTTCACGCAGCGATCTACTACAACCGGAAAGAGCATGAGCGTACTCCGAAGGGCTCTAAAACTTCGCAGATGACGATGATTGAGGGGTCTCCATACTACCGTCTCATCGCGGAGAACGGAAAGCCGCTCTCCCCTGCGGCGGCCGCGCAGGAGAAGAAAAAGGAAGAGCAGGCTATCGCGGCACGAAAGGCTGAGACGGCGGAGCAGCGGCGCAACCGCATCGACGAGTTCGAGAAAGACCGCCGGCGGGACGCGGACATGATGGCTCAGCTAACAAAAGCCTTCACTTTTACCCTGATCGGCAAACAAAAGCTACGCGGTTTTAATGTCTGGGCTCTGAAAGCCACTCCTTGCAAAGACTATAAGCCGCCCAACATGGAAACTGAGGTCCTGACCGGGATGCGCGGTCAGCTTTTTATCGATCAGAAGACGTTTCAATGGGTTAAGGTCGTAGCCGAAGTGGTTCATCCGGTCTCGATCGGTGGCTTCCTGGCCCAAGTACAACCGGGGACACGTTTCGAGCTGGAGAACGCTCCTGTCGGCGGCGGAATCTGGCTCGCGTCCCATTTCGCGATGAAATCTGACGCCAAAGTGCTACATGTATTCGATCATTCGTCTCAGGAGGACGATACTTACTTCGATTACCAGAAGATCGCGACGAAATAACGGCCCCTTGCATTAATGCCCGCTGATATTCGGATCGGTACTTCCGGTTGGCATTACAAGCATTGGGTTGGCAATTTCTATCCACATCGTTGGCCTGCGTCTAAGATGCTCGGATTTTATCTCGAGCGCTTCGACACAGTTGAAATCAACAATAGCTTCTATCGTCTTCCGCCCGAGAAAGCAGTTTCGGACTGGTACGCATCTACACCAGCAAACTTCCGTTTTGCGGTAAAGGGCAGCAGATTCCTTACTCATATGAAGAAGTTGGCAGATCCGGCGATGGGGCTCGAGAAGTTCTTTTCCCGTAGCGACCTGCTTCGCGAGAAGCTAGGCCCGATTCTCTTCCAGCTTCCACCTCAATGGGAGATCAACCTTAACAGACTCGAAAGTTTTCTCGACGCTCTGCCGGATTGGCATCGTTACGCGTTTGAATTTCGCAATCCGACCTGGAATACACCTGAATTGTTCGAGCTTCTTCGCAAGCACAACGCGGCGTACTGCCCCTTTCACCTGGCCGGCTATCAGTCCCCAATCGAGATCACAGCGGATATCACTTACATTCGCCTGCATGGGCCTGGCGGCAAGTATCAAGGCAGTTATGACGACGCGGCACTAGAGGCATGGGCGCGGCGAATCAGGAGTTGGCGCGAGCAACTAAAGGCCATCTACATCTATTTCGACAATGATGATTCGGGATACGCTCCCCACGACGCCTTGAGATTGCGTGACATGGTCCTCAGCCGCTGAGATTGGACCGGATAACAGCGCGTCAGACTCTTCCTAACTGGTTTTGACCTTACAACCGGAAAGTTCTTAGCCCGATTCCGTGTTCACCGAAGCACCTCTTGGAGTAGTTCAGCAATTTCGAACCTCCGAGGTGTCCCATCAACCGCCCATGTTTATCGCTCATTCTAGTGCTGTGTTCGTCCGCGGCCATGACTGTGCACGCACAAGGCCTGAGTGCCGAGTATTTTCTTGACAGCAACGGATCTCACTTCCAAGGCCAACCGGTAACCACACGCCTGGACGCGACTCTGGCCCTTGACTTTGTTCAGACGCCCCCCGCCAACATCCCGAGCGCAACGAATTTCTCCGCTCGATGGAAAGGAAAAATCAGGCCGCGGTTCTCCGAGACATATTTGTTTATGACTCTCTCGGACGACGGGATTCGCGTTACCATAAACGGCCAGCCCGTGATCGACAACATGTCTTACCATCCCCCAACCTGGGAGTGGAACTGGATCTCTCTGGAGGCGAATAAAGACTATGACATTCTAATCGAGTATTTCCAGGGCGGCGGAGACTCACAATTCCAGCTCTGGTGGCAAAGTCAGAGCCAAGCCAAGGAAGTCGTTCCTGCTTCGCAATTGTCCCCTGCCGTAACGACCAGCACCGGATCATTGTCGGACGGACGAGGCCTTAGTGCAGAGTATTTCGTTGACAACGGCGGATCCCACTTCCAGGGACAGGCAATCATGACTCGCGTTGATTCGACATTGAATTTCGATTACGTCAAGACTCCTCCCGAGAAGATCCCGGTCGCGACCAATTTTTCTGCGAGATGGAAAGGAAAGATCAGGCCTCGATTTTCGGAAACCTACCTCTTTACGACGCTCTCCGATGACGGTGTTCGGGTCATCATCAATAACCAAGACTTGATCGACAACATGTCATACCACGCGCCCACCTGGAATTCGAATTCGATCACTCTACAGGCAAATAAAGACTACGACATTGAAATCGATTATTTTCAAGGTATCGGAGATTCACAGATCCAGCTCTGGTGGCAGAGCTCCAGCCAGGGAAAAGAAATCGTTCCCTCATCGCAACTATTCCCAGCGAGTGCAACCAGCAACGGGGCCGCAACCTATTATTTGGATCCGAACGGTTCTGACTCAAATTCAGGCCTTTCGCCAGTAGCCCCGTGGGCGACGACGGCACGAGTAAATGCACAGCCATTGAATCCGGGTGACCGAGTTCTGTTCGCGAGGAATGGACGCTTCAACGGTGCTCTGCGCCCCATGGGATCTGGGACGGCTGACGCATCGATCACGATCGGTGCCTATGGCTCGGGCGCACTTCCTGCGATTGATGGGGGCGGGGAACAAGAAGCACTGCGGCTATTTAACCAGGAGTATTGGGTTATAGATTCTCTGGACCTGACAGGCGGCCGGCAGTACGGAGTGTTCGTCAGCGGTGATGCCATGTACAGGGTCCTCCACAGCATTCATCTCAGTAACCTGCAAGTTCATGATATATACTCTACGCCGCGTTGGGACTGCGGTTTAGTTATGGTTGCGCCGATCGGCGATCACCTGACGTTCGATGATGTGCTTGTCGACAAGGTCCTCGCGTACAACACCAACCTCTGGTATGGCATACATGTCGGATTTAACCTTTGGTTCGGCAATGACCTCAATCCACCGTTGACGACAAATGTCGTCATTCGAAACTCCGTTGTCCATCACGTTTACGGTGACGGAATCACGGCAGCACAGTCGCAGAACGTATTGATCGAGAAAAATGTTGTATTCGAAACCGGGTTAGCTCCGAGCGGCGTCAGTTACACGCCAAACGGGATTTGGACCTGGCAATGCGACCACACGATTATCCAGTACAACGAGGGATATGCTACTCATTCCTTCGCTTGGGACGGAGGCGTCTTTGACATCGACTTCGGTTCAACGAACACTACGATTCAGTACAACTATGCTCATGATGCCGAAGGCTACTGCGTGGCTGTGATGGCGTCTCATCATCTGATAACTTCGAACAGCATCGTGCGCTACAACATCTGCTCCAATAACGGGCGCAAAGCTTCGCAAGCTCCTAACCAGGGCGATGTTTTTGTCACAACGTGGGATGACGGTTCTATCGACGGGATTCAGATCTATAACAACACTGATTACTGGAATCCGGCTGTGGATGCGCCGTGGATCAAAGCTCGTTTCGTCAGTTTCACTGGTTCTCAGCCGAGGTTCATCATGAACAACATTTTGTACTCGACTTCGCACCTCTTGGTCGAGATGGACGACGTAATTCCTATCGATCGTAATCTCTACTGGTTGGCAAACTCTGGAGTACCGACCTGGCATTATGGCTGGGGTGACGCACACAGCATCGACGACGTCAGAAACTGGAGAGGCCAAGAGTTGAACGGGATGTTTGCTGATCCTATGTTGCAGTCCCCGACCTATTCTGGTATCGGGAGGCCAACTGACGCCTTTATGCTGAATGGAAACTCCC
>JBJMGJ010000126.1:0-5124 GCA_045807965.1 Bryobacteraceae bacterium
CCCCCAAGCCGGCTCCAAAGCGCGTCGAAGCTTCTGAACAGCCCGGAAAACGCTATGTTTCGCCGCGTTCTGCTGTACACCCAGTGCCCGTGCGATTTCTTCTACGTTGCAGCCTTCAAAATGGCGCAGCGTAAAAGCGACGCGCTCCATCTCACTTAGCTGCTCCAAAGCTGGTTGCAGAAGCTGAGCAATCTGGCCGCTGTGGAGCAAGCGTTCTGGATCGGGCTCCCGCGCGGCAATCTTGTCGATCCAGCTGGTCATGTTACCGTCGCTTAGCGGTTCGCGCTTTTGCTCTCGTGTCTTCCGCGACCGGATCAGATCAAGAGCGCAATTCGAACAGATTCGGTAGATCCAGGTAGAAAATGATGAACGGCTGTCGAACTGTTTAATCTGCTTGTAGGCACGGAGAAATGTTTCCTGCACCACGTCCTCCGCATCTGATTCATTTCCTGTCATCCGGTATGCCAAACGAAAAACGGCACGGCTGTGGCGGTCCACAAGCACACGAAAGGCGTTCCGGTCTCCCTTTCGCGTTTCAGCGGCGGCCGCTTCATCCGTCCATTCCATTCGGCTGGTCATTTAGACTCAGAAAAGTAGACGCGGTTAGCTCGGTAGATCCAGTTTTCCTGCCCTCCTCATTTCTTCAACCTGCGATGCGAACGCTTTGTCTGACAGCCATCCTGATTCTCTGCGCCTGCGCCAGCCCACCTCCGTCTGAAGTCCCGCACTACACCGCTAAAATCGTGCATGCGTATCCGCACGACAGTTCTGCGTTTACTGAAGGTCTGTTTTACTTGAACGGAGAATTGTACGAGAGCACCGGGCTCGAAGGGCAATCCTCCCTCCGGCGAGTACGACTCGAGACCGGTGAAGTTCTCCAGAAGTACGAGTTACCGGATTCCTATTTCGGAGAGGGCATCGTGAACTGGAAGAATCAGATTCTCCAGTTGACCTGGCAAACCCAGATCGGGTTCGTATACGATCTGAAAACCTTTGAAAAGAACAAGGAGTTTCATTACCCGGGCGAGGGGTGGGCATTAACCCAGGACGGGCGGCGGCTGATTATGGACGATGGTACAGCCCAGATTCGGTTTTGGAACCCGGAGTCACTGCAGGAGACCGGACGAATCACCGTGACTGACCGCGACCAACCGATCAAGAACCTGAACGAGCTGGAATGGGTTGAGGGAGAGATCTTCGCAAACGTCTGGGGCACAACCTACATTGCCCGCATCAATCCCGAAAACGGGAAAGTCGTTGGCTGGATCGATCTGAGCGGCATTGAGAGCGGTGCTGACCCAAACACCGATTCTGTCCTGAACGGCATTGCATACGACGCCAAGTCTCGCCGTCTGTTTGTTACGGGGAAACACTGGCCTAAGCTGTTCGAGATTCGACTCGTCGGCGCGGATTGAGCCTCTCAGGGCATTGCGCCTCCAGTCCGGCCCTACTCGCCCCAACTGCTAAGTTGGAAAGTTTCGGGGCTGCCCAAGCGAGGGTACCTGGAGGCAAGGGAAATTGTGTCAACTCCTCTGTTAATTGCAAAAGGAAACGAAGAGCTGTATCTGTTGCCGGGCATGGCGAATCGCCATGGTCTGGTGGCAGGCGCAACGGGAACCGGCAAAACGGTCACGCTGCAAGTCATGGCAGAACGATTCAGTCAGATCGGGGTTCCGGTTTTTGCGGCTGACGTGAAAGGCGATCTCTCCGGTATAGCTAAGCCTGGGAAAGATAACCCGAAAATTAAGGCGAGAGTCTCTGAGCTTAACCTCTCGGATTTTCGGTTCGAGGGCTGCCCGGTTACATTCTGGGACGTCTTCGGAGAGCAAGGACATCCGATTCGGGCGACCGTCTCCGAGATGGGACCGCTGCTCCTCAGCCGTATTCTGAACCTCAACGACACTCAGGCGGGCGTCCTATCACTGGTATTCAAGATCGCGGACGACAACGGTTTGCTGTTGCTCGACCTGAAGGATCTTCAGGCAGTCTTGCAGTTCGTCGCGAAAGGCGCAAAAGAGTACCGCGCCGAGTACGGAAATATCTCGTCAGCGAGCGTGGGCGCAATCCAGCGAAACCTGGTCACCCTCGAAAGCCAGGGTGGAGAGCACTTTCTCGGAGAACCGGCCCTGAACATCGACGATTTGCTGCAAACCGATGGGAGTGGGCGTGGTGTTATTAATCTGCTGGCCGCCGATAAGCTGCTTGCCGCGCCACAGCTCTATGCAACGTTCCTCCTTTGGCTTCTCTCCGAGCTCTTCGAAACGCTCCCGGAAGTAGGAGACCTCGAGAAACCGAAACTGGTCTTCTTTTTTGACGAAGCCCATTTGTTGTTCCGCGATCAGCCCACCGTACTGCAATCAAAGATAGAGAGCGTTGTTCGCTTGATTCGTTCAAAGGGCGTTGGAGTTTATTTCGTGACTCAGAACCCGATTGATGTACCCGAGACAGTACTTGGCCAACTTGGTAACCGCGTTCAGCACGCTGTTCGCGCTTTCACGCCCCGCGACCAAAAGGCGGTAAAAGCCGCGGCCGAGACATTTCGGATTAATCCCGAGCTGAATGTCGCGACAGAGATTACCAAGCTGCAAGTGGGCGAGGCGCTACTGTCGTTTCTGGATGAGAAAGGAACGCCCGGCATCGTCCAGCGGGCGCCAGTTTGTCCGCCGCAGGGTCAAATCGGATTAATCACGCCTGATGAACGGCAGGCGTTCATGAAGAGCTCCATTGTCGCGGGCGTTTACGACCAGGCGATCGACCGGGAGTCTGCTTACGAACTACTAAAGAAACGCGCGCAACAGAAAACCCCTGCTCCCCAGGCGGCGGAGCCCGTTCCACCCGCTACGCCTGCAACCGTGAATCAGTCCGGAACGGCGGGAGGCGGCTTGTGGGGGAGTCTCGGGAATCTGATCACCGGTACAACAGGCCCGCGCGGGGGCCGTCGCGGCGATTCCGCGCTGGAGGCTATGTTGAAGAGCGGCGCGCGCTCTGTGGGGACGCAGCTTGGCCACGAGATCGTGCGCGGGGTCCTTGGCTCGCTCCTGGGCGGATCCGGCCGGTCACGCCGCTAAACCGTGTTCGTCCAAATCTCTACAATAGAAACGTGGCGCGCGGATGGGAAAGCAAATCCGTTGAAGAGCAGATGGATGCTGCCGAGAGCCGCAAAGCCGCCAGCGCTCGGACAAAGGTAGGCGAGGCTCAACTCCGATTGGAGCGAGAGCGAGAAAGCATCGAACTTTCTCGCGGCAGAATTCTACGCGAGTTGAAAGCTGCCCGCCATCCTCGCCATCGCGAGCAGCTTTCTCAAGCCCTTAGCTTTCTCGACGAACAACTCTCGAAGCTGCAGAGCGAGTTCGAGCAACGTTAGCTAATTCGCCAACCTTTACGAAGAACCGGCTTCAAGAGCTCGTTCGCTTCTGAATTGTTGTTCACTCGCATCTTCTCGGCATCCCACTCCAATTTGCAGTTGAGTTTGATGGCGATAGCACCGAGCGCGATCCATTCCGTAAACGGCGCCGAGACGCTGAAATTCGAGCACGCCGGCACGCCGCCTTTGCAGGCACGGATCCAATCCCGGTAATGACCGGGCGACCGCGGCAGGAACTCAGGCGGAAACTCGTAATCTCGCATGCGTTCCACCGGAATGAGCCGCGTCCATTCACCGTAGGTTCCCGTGGTGATCATTCCCTTCTCGCCCTTGAAGAGGCTACCGTTCGTTCCCGTGTTGATGAGCTTCATCCACTCCGCTTCTTTACGTGCGTGCTCATCCTGCGGCTCGGAGGGTTGGGCCGGTCTGGCCGGAGGAGGTACGTCCTTCGGGTTGAAGAAGTCTTCGGTGAACACACCGCCCTGGATCTGACGTTCCGCGGGCTTGTAGGGAGGCGTTATACTGCCCCGCCGACTTCGTGGAAGATCCCCAAGAATCTCCTCTCTCGGAGCACCAGGAAAGGTCGGCTGATCCTCTCTCATGGCGTCGTACCAGAAGATCTTCACCGGAGGCATGTTGTCCCGTTCAGGAAAGTCGAAGCGAACCACGGACTTGCTCGGGAAGTATATGTCGCCCCGGTCTTCCTGACTGATGCATTCGACAGTTGTCGGAGCGCCTAACCGCAGCGCCATGTTGGGCGCACCGAGAATGTGACAAGCCATGTCACCCAGCGATCCCGATCCGAAATCGAAGAATCCACGCCAGCTGAAGGGCAGGTAATCGTCGCTAAAAGGCCGTTCCTTCGCCACACCCAGCCAGAGATCCCAGTCGAGCGTGTTAGGGACAGGCGAGGTTGCCGGCGCTTCCTTGATACCTTGGGGCCATGCAGGCCGGTTGGTCCAGGCATGCACTTCAGTCACGTTCCCAATCACACCGGACCAGATCATTTCGGCACATTGCCGAGTGCCCTCATTCGAGTAGCCCTGGTTGCCCATTTGGGTGGCAACTTTGTATTTCTCAGCGGCCGTCACCAATTCCCTGCATTCCCAAACGGTATGGGCCAACGGTTTCTGCATGTAGACGTGCTTGCCGCGTTCCATAGCCGCCACACCCACGGCTGTGTGCATGTGATCGGGAATGGTAACGATGACGGCGTCAAAGTTCGCGTTCTCCTTGTCGAACATGACGCGGAAATCCTTGTATTTCGGGACGCTGGGAAATTGGCCGTAAATCTTCGCGGCACGCTTTTCATCCACGTCGCAAAGTGCGACGATGTTTTCCGTTTCAGCGCAGGATTGAATATCGCTGGCAGCCTTACCCCCGGCGCCGACGGAAGCGATGTTCAGTTTTTCATTCGGCGACTTGTAGCTGAGCTTCTTTAAGGACGGAACGCTGCCGAATCCGCCAGCTGGAACTGCGCCCGCAAGAAGGCTCCCGTAGAAGAAATAGCGTCTGGTCAGGCCATCACGCTTCATTCAAATTCACCCCTACTGGGATCATAGCCCCTAAGATGTCGGGCTGCCGTTCAGGTCAGGATTCCCGTCCGCTGCTATTCTTGACCGCCCTCGATTGAAAAGCCGTATCGCACCGGGACCAGCACTTCCGATTCCCGATTTCTCCGCTCATGTTCCAATAGCCATTTCTTGCGATGCAACCCACCGCCGTAACCTGTTAACGACCCATTTGCACCGATAACCCGA
>JBJMGJ010000127.1:0-4481 GCA_045807965.1 Bryobacteraceae bacterium
CAACTTGAGCTTATCTCGGACTCATCTCTCCCCGTTTTCGGAGCCGAGACGGCGCATAGGGTCGCGAAAGCATTGGACGCTCGTTGAAGGCTCCGCGAGTTCTGGGGCGACTCTCTTCATCACCTGGCGGCCGGAAACGATAGGCCACCGCCATTCGGAGGTAGACCGCCAAGGCAGCACGCTTACAACATTCGCATTAGTATTAGGTATCCCTATCGCGGTCCGAACCAGTTCAGCACAGCTTCGCTTCGGATTATCTCCGAGTTGCTGTCGGATGAGGGGCATAACCGGCCAATCCGTGCTCATTTTGAGGGCGTGTTGAGGTTGCGGAGTTCGGTGACGATTTTGGTGAGCCTGTTGGAAAGGCGATCCAGTGAACGGCGCAGAGCGTTGTTGCGCACGGTACGGCGGAACATAGCTAAGGCATGCTGTGTTGCGAGGAAGGAGTCGACTACTCCGCCAAGGCCGGAGCGAATAGTTGCAGCGACGGTCTTTGGTTGTGGAGCAAGATGTCGAGGATGTGACCGAGCGGAATGGAACTCACGTTGAAGGTCCGGCAATGCGATGTCGAGATACTTCATCGTCATGTCGGACGAGTTGTGGCCGAGCAGTTTCATCACACCAGGGAAGCTCACACCGGAACGAAGCATTTCTGTTGCGTATGTATGCCTGAGCTGGTGCGGGACGATGCTGGTGGGCAGGTTCACAGAGAAGCAAACTTCGTGCAGGTAATCGCGCAACTGACGAACGAGCGCTTCCTTGGTGCGAGGCCGCGGTAACAAGAGTCCATCGGCGGGTACCGAATCCAGTGAGCGGAAAAAACGTAGACGTTGAACCAATTCGCACACGAATGAGTCAACTGGCACCATTCGTTCGGTCTTGAGCTTTCCCAAGGGAACGTGAATCGCCCATTGCTGTGGTTCTGTAGAACGGAGGCAATCGCAAGGCAGATCGGCGCATTCACCGATACGCATACCGGTATGTCGAATCAGAAGAAGGGCGTTTGCTGCTACATCATTGCGACGTAGCAGTTCACGCTGCAAGATGTGATCCTGCTGTGCCGGCAGCGGGCGTGGCAGACGTTGCGGCATGCGGGGCACGTCCTCGCGACGGAGCAGATGAGCCAGTTCGGGCAACTGCTCGGTCCAAGCAAGTTCATAGAAGATGCCGCGCAAGTGGATAAGCAGGTTAATGTAGGATGCTGTTCCGAGGCGGGGCCTTTGCGACTGCAGGTGAGCCAACCAGGGGAGCATGTGCGCTTTGCGCTGTAACTGATCGAGTGAGCAAACCTCGGGATAACGGGCCCCCAACCAAGTCAGGAACTTGCGTACGGTGCCGCGGTAGTGACGAACCGTATCAGGGTGAAGCGCAGCACCAAGAGATTGCACAGCCTGCTCGAAGCGTTGCGCAAGGGGATGTTCGAGCGGCGGACGACGCACACGGTTCACGATGTGGTCACCGGAAGAGGACGAATATGCTGCGCAACGGCACGTGCATACTGCTGATACACCTCGAGCGGAGTCACGTTCACATAGATCAGCGTGGTCTGGATATAAGCGTGACCCATCAAGTGCATGAGTGCCGGTAGACTGACGCCGGCGCGTAACATGTCGGAGGCAAAGGTGTGGCGGAAACGATGCGGGTTAGCGATTGTCACTCCAGTCGTGTGGCGATGGTAACGGAACAGCGAGCGCAGTCCTGCCGCAGTCATGCGGGCGCCGCGTGCGGCTCCTTTCAAAGACACAAACAAGGGGGCACCGCAACGACTGGGACGTTCCAGCCGCACGTAATGGTCGAGTAGTTGAATCGTTTCTGGCGCGAGTGGCAGGAAACGACGTTTCTCACCTTTACCGTGAACGCGAACTTGTCCTTCCGACAGTAAGATGTCGTCTACGTTTAGTGCGAGCACTTCAGCGGATCGCAGTCCCTGCAACAGCATCAGTCCGACAATCGCCAAGTCACGCGAAGTGCTGAAGCTGGACCAGAATCGGGCTACCTCATCCACGGACAAGGGCAAGATATTGCGTTTGGCGGTCTTAACGCGCAGGCGACTCAGGACGGGCTGAGGCCTCCCCAAACCCATCGGTTTGCGATGTAAATAACGGTCATGAAAGCCTGGAGCAACCTGGCAAGGAGCATTGGGAAACTCGTTGCGCAGTGCGCGATCGGCAACCGCGATGCAGGCGTTTATGGTGGAGCCAGCGGGCCGCGGATGTTTGTTGGACAGGAACCGCAAATAGTCGAGGAGCGTTGATTCGGTGAGGTCCTGTGCTCGAAGGATCTCGGTGTGGTGAATGCTTTCCCACCAGCGCACGAAGTGCAGCAGGTTGTAAGCATAGATGCGTAGAGTCTTATCTCCCAACCGGCGAACATATTCGCGATCCAGATAACGATTGATCCAGCCCACCTCGCGGCCGGTTGTTTGTTCGATCACCCGTACCGGGCTTTGTGCGTTATTGGAGGTCTGCCGTTCAATGACACGAAACTTCATGCAACGGCCTTCTCCAGTAGCTTGCGGAAGTGTTCTCCATCACCACCTTTGATAAAAAAGCTGTTCGGATCATGCCCGGCTGGCAGCACGACACGCCGAACACTTATGCCTTCCGCCCAAAGCCGGCGCGAGAGCGACTGCGCGGCACGCGAACCGCTGCCGTTCGCGTCAGCATCGAAGGCTAGGTAGACGGTCCGACTGCTATCGCATAGTTGCTGAAACTGACGCGCATTGAGATGATTGCCGAGCGAGCAGGTAATATTGCGAAAACCGGCTTGCCACAATACGGCGTAATCGAATAGGCCTTCGACTAAGATCACTTCGGGACACCTGCGCACGTCCTCCCACAGGTACAGTCCGCCTTTCGATCCCGGCAAAAAGCAGTGCGGTGATGCCGAAGTCCGGACACTACGGCCATAGAGATTGCTTTCTAGTGGAAACACAATCCGCCGGATGTAACTGTCGTACCCGGCAGTTGTGATCAGGCCGGCTTGTCTCAGGACCGAAAGCGGATAACCTAACTGCGTGAGCCAGCTTCGCAAACAGCGGCCGGGCGCGTAACCAATCCGCATGTGCTCGATCACTTCAGAAGAGTGAATACCGCGCTGGTCCAGATAGACGACGGCATCGTTATAGCGCTGCAACTGAATGCGGTAGAAATCGGTGACCGCATTCAGTAGGGGCGCTAAGCCGCACCACTGCCGCAGTAACGTCACGGCCTGCGGGAACTTCACTTGGTAATAGAGTTCGGCGAAACGAATCACGTCGCCGCCGCGGCCGCAGCCATAGCAGTAGAACAGGCCCTTGTTGGGATCCACCACGAAGCTGGGCTTGTGATCGGTGTGCAACGGACACAACCCCATCCATCGGCCACGATTGAGTGCCCGAGCTGGCTGCCAATCATGCGCCTGTAGATACTCCAGCAATGGGACATGCTGCTTCAGCTGATCCAGCACCTCACGACTCATGGACTTTTTGCCTCGAACCGCAACATACGGCAATAGGCCGTCAGATCCCAGGCAAAGATGGTGGGTGCTGCAAAAGTGCATCTTGCTAATCGCGCGATCTTTGCCCAACAGCAGACGCTCAATAAGCGCCTGCGTACCCAGCGACGCACGGTCGCGGCATCCGGTAATCTGGCCGCGTCTTTGCAGTCCGGCGCTGCTCTCTCGGCAGTCTCCCCGTTTCCGATCCGTTCACAGGCCTCTTGGCGGCAACAAAGACCGTAGTGTCCGAACGGAACCAGCCAGTCGGGCAACACGGTGAATGTGTTTCTGCATTGACGACAGACGCCCCGCCGAATCCAGATGCGCTCACGTGCCTCGTCGTGTGCTTGTCTGAGCCGTCGCCCGTGGCCGATGATCGTGTCCGCTTCACAAACCGGACATCGCCGCGGTAGACATCGCAACGGGATTACCCCGGATCCGCCTTGTCTTTCGCTTCTGGGAGTGCGATAACGAAAATCAGACTGGCGTGAAGGCCCGCCAGCGAGCACTCCCTGCCAAGGTTCCGCTCCCCGGCCGGGTCTTCACCCTCCGTAAATGCCAGTTTCGAACGAAAAAAGAATCCTGCGCACGCTGATCTCGCTATACCCTACTCAGTCCGATTGGCCCGTTAATGTGGGCCACACGGAAAGAACCGCCGGATTGATACTACTAAACGCCGTTGTGAAGTGCGGTGCGGACGCCGCGTGTAGGCTCATTGTCCGATCCCGCTGTTTCCTCGATGGCGGGAGAATTTAGCTCCAAGCAGCCGATCATCCGGATGGAGCGATTTTCACGTATATTGACTGGGGGTAATTACATGGCCGAATCAAATTCCGATGTCATTAAGAACATCTACGCCGCCTTCAATCGCGGCGACATTGAATCCGTGCTCGCGAAAGTGCAGCCGAACGCAGAATGGATGAATTACGGTCCCACTTCCGTGCCTTACTTCGGAAACTTCACGGGCCGGATGGCCGCGTTCTTCCAAGCCATTGGAAAAGCAC
>JBJMGJ010000128.1:0-5934 GCA_045807965.1 Bryobacteraceae bacterium
AGTGGCAGGTGTTCGAAGAGAGCATGAAACGCGTCTTCCCAGATCGGCCCATCATCGATATTCCCGATAGCGATCCGATTTTTCACACTGTCTACGACCTTGATGAGCGTTATCAGATTCCGGGTGAGGCACACTTGCCAGAAGGCCACAAACTGGATGGCTACGTTGCGCACTGGCGCGGCATATACGACGACAAAGGCCGAATTATGGTGGCGATTTCCTTCAACTCCGACGTGGGAGATGCATGGGAGTACGCTGACTCCGCTTTCTACCCCGAGCGCTTCTCGGCCCTTGCCGTCAGGCTCGGGGTTAACTACATCATCTATTCGATGACACACTAGTCCTCCGCCTCTACTTGCCCACCTTCATAGGTCCCCAAAAGATCGTGCAGTCGCCGATATCCACTTGTTGCGGAAAGAGCTTCTCTAATCCCATGTCCTCAATCCGATCGTCTTTGCAAGACTCAACGGTCGCGAACTTACCCGCCTTCACTTGAGCGTTCAATTCTTTGTCCGACACGATGTGGTAAAGCTTTTCGTCGGCTGGCGAAAGCTGCAGCTTATGCGAATAAGAGAACTCCATACCGGGCGGTGGTGTCTTGCCGAGCAAGAAATAAACCTGCTCATCGGCATAAAATTGCGCATCGGGCGGCGTAACTTTGGCGATCTTTGCCGAAATCTGGCTGTAGGTGTCCCAGGTTGTTGATTCGCGGTTGTCAAAGAGTTCTTTCGCTACCGAAAGCACCAGCAGGCCAGCCATCAGAGTCACAGGCCAGCGCGGGCGCGACGCATCCGCTAAATGGGACGTGACGGAAAAGAAACCCACCGCGGCAAGAATGCTGAAAAACGGAACCACCTCAATGAAGTAACGCTGAAAGGTAGGATGCGCAGTGGATATATACGCGGTAAGTGCCGCGGCGAGCCAGGCGCAGAGATAGTATTCCGCTCGACGCGCACGCTCCCAGGAAGTCTGGCGCCGAACGAAAGCGATTCCGAAAAGAGCGAAGAACGCCAGGAGGAAGCTAGGTGCAGAATCGACCCAGGCCGTAAACACATCGAAGTCGTGCCCATTGGTGTCGCCCCAATTTACCCCCCGAAAAAGGGCCTGATATTGAACGACGTTGAAAAAGGTTTGGCGCGGTCCCTTGAGGAACAACACAAATATCGGCAGAAACGGAAGCGCGGAACCGGCGACGAATGCGGCTGCTTTCTTCAGCCGAATCCCAGCTTGCTCGTAGTACAGAATCCAGGCAAGAAGAACAGGCAGAATCGGCGCCGTGAGCAGGGTGCACCCTGCCGCTGTACCCGCGGCTATCCCGGCTCCAAAGACAAGAAGCAAACCGCGCTTGCGAATGCTGACCGATCCCAGGCGAAAGGCAAGGACCGAGAAAAACGTGGAGCTCGCATACGCCTGTGCGATCGGTCCAAACTGAATCACCACTTCGTTCAACGCGGTGAAGAGCGCCGCAAGCAACATGCACGGCCAGCGCCATAGATTCATGCTGAACGGAAGCCGCAGCAACAGAAATTCACCGACCAGGTAGGCAGATCCCGCAAGAAACAGTGACGCGAACACGTGTGTAACCCGCCACGAAGTACCAAAAATTCCGAAGAGGGCCGCATTGAAGTAAGCGTTCAAGGGCGGCTGAGGAAAGCAAAAGTCGATGTAAGGGGTCTTGCCTTGCTGGATCAATTGCGCGGCCAAAAGGTGGAAGCCTTCGTCCCAAACGAACGCCACTGTCACGGAATAGGCGATGAGGCCCACAGCGAGCAGTGCCGCTAGTGCGACGAGATAGCACCTTAAGCGATAGATGCCGGTCCATTCGAACCCGGATTGCTCTTCGATCGGACTGTCGATGGCAATTTGATCCACTGGGCGCGATGATACGATGCCGCGCTTCCTTAACTCAAGCAGTTCTGATCTGAGCCGGAGCGATCCGGGAATTTAGAGCGTTGTCGGCAAGATCTGAATTTCAGGGACAACGGCTCTCGGCGGCAGACTGGCGATCGCGATAATCATCTCGGCCACATCTTCCGGCTGTAGCGCGGCCTCGAGGATCTCCCTGGTTGGTTTGACCGGGCGCTTCTGGACCAGCTCTGTGTCCACCAGACCGGGACACACGACACAGGTGCGAATCCCATTCTGTCGTTCCTCAAAGCGTGCCGCATGGGCAAGACCAACCAGCCCGCGTTTTGCGGCCTGGTACGAGGCACCGGATGCGTCGGCCATCAGCCCCGAAATGGAAGATATGTACAAGAGCAGTCCACCTTTGGCAGCACGCATTCCGGGCAAAACAGCGTAGGTCGCGTAGTAGGCTCCATTCAAATTCGAATCGAGCATCATGTTCCAGGTCTCGGGATTCAGGACACTCAGTGCTCGGGCGGGAATATTCGTACCGGCGGCATACACGAGAATATCTATTGGTCCCAAGCTACTTTGCGTGCCGTCCACCAGCTTCTTCATCTCCTCTGCTTTCGAAGCGTCCGCCGCTTGAACTTTGACCGCGAAGCCCGCACCCGCGGCTTCCTCTTCCAACTCTCTCAGCCGGTCGGCCCGGCGAGCCGAGGCGACGACCTTTGCTCCGGCCCCCGCAAATAGCAGCGCCGTTGCGCGTCCGATGCCACTCGATGCGCCGATCACGAGTACGACTTTGTCCTTCAGCGAAATAGCCATTCATTATGAATTAGAGCAGCCGTTGCTCATCGGAACCTACCGGGTTACCGGGTAGCCGTAATCTTGCCCTTGTCCGCCCAGGTCCATTCGATTGCCAGTTTGCGGCGCATTGCGATCCGCAGGCCGAAATAGGAAAGCAGTCCCACGGGCCCAAACAGAAATGTCAGGACAAGACACGGAATCACAGCCCAGTGTGAGATGCGATTTCTCCGCGCGTCCCGCACCTCCCAGCTCCCGACGAACAGATCAAACGCAAGATAGTGAATCCACCCCGCAAGTAACAACCAGCGATGCGCGAAAAGGCCCGCAACGCCAGCCAGGGTCCTCAAGCTTCCCTCGCTTTCACCCCAATGAAGAGGAATCAACACAGCGTAGACGAGACCCAGTACGAGCGGAACCCAAACCCCGGTGACCAGACTCGAAGCCCACCGTTTCCGCCCGGCAACGATCAACACGAGCCACCCAAGTAGAGCAAACTGATTACAAATTCCGAAGAGCATTTCGGGTGTCATCGCGCTAAACAACTCCTACCGTGCTTTGGCGATAGTTGTTCGACTTCATCCGTGGAACGGCAAGCGCCAGTCCCGTGCCCGCGAGCCAGAGCAGAAGGGCCCACGCCGTAGTGGAGTCTGGTTGAACGATAGACTGCCCGCGTAGGGCTTGCCAAGTTAGTATTCCGATAAGCGCCAGATAACTGGATGAAGTCACGAACACATAAGCAGGGTCGGTAGTCCTCCGCATCCCGCCGCTCCGCCCAGTCCGCAGAAGATAGAGCAACGGAATCAGTTGCAGAGCATGTAACCCGAGAAAGTGTGGAATCCGCAAGTCTCCGTGGTTTGAACTCCAGCCGACTCCCGGCAGGCCTGGCCCACCGTCCGGCGCGCCCACTGTGTGGCTGCCAACCATCTGAGGAGCGTGATGTGTCATCACGGCGCGCTGCTGTTCGGTCGGTCCAACCATCAAGCCCCCGGTTGCCGAACCGATTACCGTAATCAGCATTCCTAACCGGAGCGCCCAACCAAACCCGCGATCCCCGAATTTCTGGCGACACAACGCGATGAGGATGCCTATGCTCGCAAGCCACAAGATGCCGATCGCCACGCCCATAGTTCCCCAGAGAGTGGCATTGAGCGGAGAGCCAACGTTGAAGTGACTGGTTGTTCCGCGAGCGGCCTGCAGATCGATGATGCCAACCTCGACTGCTAGAACAGCAGCCGTAATCATGCCTAAAGAACGGAGGGCGCGCGGCCGGACTTGAATATAGCGAAACAGCCAGGCGAGGGTTCCCGCATAAATGGCCGACGAGATGGCGAATTTCGCTGGCTTCAGCCATACGGGCGCACCCGCCACCATCCTCGCGTCGAGACCGATCCCCGCCACGGAGGCGAGAAATGCCGCAAGCATAACCGCTGTTAGCCCGGTCAGTGCGCGACTGCTCTGCCAGCACTGTTCCGCTTCCGATCGAATTCTCCTTAGTAGGTCCATAAATGTTCTTCCTCTGAATGTTGACTACGTCAACACGATACCGGGAAATGTTGACGCTGTCAACACAAAGCGTAAAATGGGTTAGAAGAACGTGGCCAGAGAAAAACGTCCGGAACCATACCATCACGGGAACCTACGGGAGGCCATCATGTCCACGAGCCTGGAGTTGATTGAGTCCAAAGGGGTTCGCGCACTTACCCTCCGTGAAATCGGCTCCAGATTGGGGGTTTCGCGAACTGCGCCCTATCGGCATTTCGCTGACAAGCGAGCATTGCTGGCCGCCCTTGGGGCAGGCGGGTTTAAGGAGTTTGGAAACGTTCTCGACCAAGCCCGTCGAGCGGCAACAGGCACCTACTTGAACCAACTGGACGCTATGGGCGCAGCTTATGTCCAGTTTGCCGCCCAACACGGGGCACATTTCGAAGTGATGTTCGGTTCCGGGGGGGAGGCCGTCGAACTCGATCCCGAGGGTGCGAAGGCGGCCGAAAGGGCATTCGGGATCCTCGAGGAAACGATCCGGCACGGACAGGCCGCAGGCGAAATCGTCGACGGGAACTCGGTCGACCTCGCACGAATGGTGTGGTCGCTGGTTCACGGTATCAGCCTTCTAGGCTTCGGCTCCGGATCGGGTTCGCAGCACTGTAGCGGTTCTGAGTTTCCGCCTTTCTGCTTCGCGCATTTGCGCGCTGGGATTCAGAAGCGCTCGAAATAGCGCTCCAGCCTGAGACGAACGCCATACTGATAGCAAGAACTATGTCCACGGAGCACGCGGCGAGGATCTCTCCCGGGGGGAACGCCTCCCTGCCTGAAGTCCACGAGTCAGTCGGGACATCTCACGCCAGCCGATGGCGTCGGATGCTCGCTTTTGCTGGTCCCGCGTATCTTGTCAGCGTCGGTTATATGGATCCGGGCAATTGGGCCACCGACCTGGAGGGTGGGGCGCGGTTCGGCTACAAGCTGCTCTGGGTTTTAGTTCTCTCCAACCTCATGGCCCTGCTGCTTCAGACCCTGAGCACGCGGTTAGGGATAGTCACTCGGCTGGATCTGGCTCAGGCCTGCCGGGACGAATATCCGAGGGCTATTTCTTATGTCCTGTGGGTCCTCGGCGAAGTGGCGATTATCGCGTGTGACTTAGCCGAAGTACTGGGTGCGGCGATCGGTCTCAACCTCCTGTTTCATATTCCGTTGCTGGTTGGGGTTGGGCTCACCGCGGCGGACACTCTACTGATTCTGTGGTTTACCCGACTCGGCATCCGCTTCATTGAGGCCTTCGTTCTCGCGCTGATCGCGATCATCGGCGCCTGCTTCGCCTTTGAAATTTTTCTGGCCCATCCTGCCGCCGGCCAGGTACTAGGAGGCTTGGTCCCACGCATTGATTCGGAAAGCCTCTACATCGCAGTCGGCATATTCGGCGCGACCGTCATGCCCCACAATCTCTACCTGCACTCGGCGCTTGTGCAAACCCGGCGAATCGGTACTACCGTAGCCGACAAACGACAAGCCTGTCGTTTCAACTTAGTCGATTCGACGGTGGCCTTAAACGGGGCGCTCTTCGTCAATGCCGCCATCCTGATCATGTCAGCAGCGGTTTTCTTCCAGCGGCACATCGTGGTCCGCGAGATTCAGCAGGCACACCAGCTACTTTCCCCGTTTCTGGGCACCACGGCCGCGAGCGTACTCTTCGGCTTAGCTCTACTTTGTTCCGGGCAGTCGTCCACGCTTACCGGGACCATGGCAGGGCAGATTGTCATGGAGGGATTCCTCCAGTTCCGAATG
>JBJMGJ010000129.1:0-4847 GCA_045807965.1 Bryobacteraceae bacterium
ACCCCTCGGAGCGCGTGTACATCGATGTCACCGACTCGGTAGGTTTTGCGCAGGTCACGAACTCTGATGATGACCCCATCAAAATCCGGGTCTCGCAGTCCGTTCTTACTCATACGCCAATGCCTCGATCGCGTCTTGTCGAGCGGCTTTCAACCCGGGATAAATCGCGCCTAATAATGCTCCGCCGAGTGCGATCGCGCCGGCGATGGGCCACCAGTCAGGAACAGTGACCACCTGTAAAGAAGCAGGAACCAACTGCATGATTAAAGATTTTGCGGTGAATGCCAGCAGAATGCCGATGACGCATCCTGCCAAAGCCAGAACGATCGCTTCGCGCACCAGGATGTCGACAATGACGCGCGGCTTCGCACCCAATGCTTTCAGGATGCCGATCTCACGCGTGCGCTCCAATACAGCTGTATACATAGCCAGGAAAACGACTAGAAATCCGACCACAACCGCCATTCCCGTCATCACTCCTATGAATGCCTGAAGCTGCGGAATATTGCTGATGCTGAACTGCCCAATGAAATCCCGGTAGGAAATCGCAGTCAGATTGCCCTGCAAGAGATCGTTCAGTATTTTGACCTCTTCCGTTGTCCGATTGGGGTTGTCGAGCTTGACGAGGATCTGCGAGATACGCGCCGGTTCTGCATTGCCCGTAAGAAGTTGGAGCGTTCGCAGCGGCACCACCAAGCGCCCGAGGGTTCCGCCCTGCATAATGCCGCTGAGACGCCAGGCGTGCTTCAAAAGCTCAACCTGCTGCCCCACCTGGAGTTTGTGCTGCTGCGCGTAATACTCGTCTACAATCAGGTCGTCCGGATTCGAAGGCTCTTTGCCTCGGATCATCCGGAATCCGCCGCCAAAGGTGCGAAATTCCGCGATATCGACACCGTTCAGAGTGGTCAGGATTTCGGCTCCGCCGAGCGGCACGATCAGAACACCGACTGCTTTCGCGATGTGTGGCTGTTTGCGGAGAAAGGGAACGAATTTCTCGTTAACCTGTCCGGTCGAAATCGAGAAAGATGCTCCGGGTTTCAGCCAGATATCAGCTCCCGTACCCTTCGCGCGTTGAGCAGAGTCTTCGAGCAGGCCTCGGCTCAGGCCAATAAGAGTCAATATGGACATGACCTGAACACCAACCACGAGTGCGCACAGAAATGTACGTACCCAGCGGTGTTTCAGGTTTTCAAGAACGAGCTTGTTGATCATCGAATCGTGATTACTGACCAGTATTCATGGCTGTGTCCGGAGGAAGTCGCGCGCGACTACTTCTACAGGTTGGTGATCCACCTCGACCCGGCGGTTTAGTCCGCGCATGGTCTGCGCGTTGATGTGGTTCGAAAGCATAGTTAAGGCCATCTCCACGTCCGGCCTTTGATCAATCAGACTTTTACGAAGTACGAAGCACGCGTTGTAGGGAGGAAACGCTTTTCGGTCGTCTTCGAGAACCGCAAAACTCGGGTCTGTCAGAGAGGCATCCGTCGAATCCGCCGCAGCCATATCAATTTTGTGAGACTTCAACGCGCGGTAAAGCAGACCAAGATCCATGCTCCTAGGCGTCCCTTCCCAACGCAGGCGATAGACCTCATCCAGTTTACGAAGACCGTCCGGGCGGGTCAGAAACTCGTAACCGACGCCTAGACGCCATTGTCTGGACTCGGCACTGGATAGTGTGGCAGAGCCGAGCTTTTGCGCGTCCGCGGCTCTTGCCACCATGGCGAAGGTGTCGTTGAAGCCGAGCGGCGGAAGCCAAACCACGTGAAAGCGGTTGAAGTATGCGTCTTTCACTTCCATGTAGGCGCGTGCCGTGTCAGCTGGAGTTTTTTGTTTCAAGACGACGCTGCTCGCGGTTCCGGTGTATTCGGGATAAAGATCGATATCGCCCTTTACTAAAGCCTCATGCGAGAGGAGTGTTCCGCCTAGGTTTAGTTTACGTTCTACCCGAAGGTGAAGCTTTCGCTCGATTTGCTGAGCGGCGATCTCGCCGAGAATCAACTGCTCCGTGAAATTCTTGGATCCGACGACAATCCCATTTGTGCGCGAACAAGAGCACAGGCCGAGAGCAATCAGTAGGAGTACGGTGTACTTCATGTTCGATTAATCCTGCGCTCCACAACTCCCATTCCCGCATCGGCAAGGAGGGCCAGAGCCGCCGCCGGCACCGCCCCGGCAAGAATTTGCAAGGTATCCACCGAAGCAACTCCACGAAAGATCAGAACGCCTAACCCCCCTCCACCGATGACGGCGGCAATTACCGCGGTTCCGATGTTCGTTACCAGAGCCACCCGAATTCCCGCGATGATTGTGGGCGCCGCAAGAGGCAATTCAACCAGGCGAAGCAGTTGCATGTCCGTCATCCCCATCGCGACCGCCGCCTCACGCACTGGTGCGTCCACGGCCGAGATTCCCACAATCGTGTTTCGCAGAATGGGAAGTAACGAATAAAGGATTAAGCAGAGTATGGCGGTGTGTTTCCCGATTCCTCCGATGACTGGAACGGGGAGTAGAAACCCGAATAATGCCAGGCTCGGGACGGTTTGGAGCACGCTCGCAATCGCCAAAGAGACTCGCCGGATGCCTGCTCGTCTGGTGCCGAGTATTCCCAAAGCAACTGCGAGCACCACGGCCGCTCCCGAGGAGGTAGCGACAAGAACGATGTGCTCCAGCGTTAGTTCGCCTATGTCGCGAGCAAGGCTCTTCAGGACGATCGGATCCAAGATTAAGTTTGCCACTTGCCGCGCTCCTCTAGGAGTTGCGGCGGCAAGGTGTTCAGGAAGGAGAGGGCCGTAGGCGTACGCACGCTGAAGAATGCGCTTGGCGTAGTGACGATCTCCAGGCGCCCCGCATTCAATACTGCGATCTGCGTGCCGAGTGTCAAAGCCTCCAATAAGTCATGTGTCACAAACACGGAAGCAAAGTTGTACTTCGAGCGTAGCTGGAGAAATTGCTCCTGCATCTCGTGACGGGTGACCGGGTCGAGCGCTCCAAATGGCTCGTCAAAGAGCAGTAGCGGAGGATTGGCTGCCAGCGCTCTTGCCACCGATACCCTCTGGCGCTGGCCTCCGGAGAGTTCATGAGGCCGCCGAAGCCGGAATTGATCGTACGGAAGTCCCACTTGATCGAGCAGTTCCTTGGCTCGGCTCGCGCGTTCCGGAACGGGTCGGTCGAGCAGGCGAAGGGTTAGTGTGACATTCTCCTCCACCGTCCAGTGGGGCATCAAACCGAACTCCTGAATGACATATCCGACTCGGCGGCGAAGCGGGATAGGATCAATCCTACTGATTTCTTTCCCGTCGACAATCACTTCCCCCCTGGATGGATCAAGCAGCCGATTGACGAGTCGCAAGGCCGTTGTCTTACCCGATCCGCTTCGGCCGAGTAACACCAGAGTCTGGCCGCGGTCGACGTCAAGGCTCAAACGATCGAGGATCGTGCGTCCAGCGACTTCGAAACTAACATTGCGGAAAGAGAGATATGCCAAATTGCCCAGCGCCTTCCTTCGTACCTGTTCTGATGGGATAATAAAAGATGCACAGGGTTAACCAACCGTTTCTCAGCAAATCGGTGAGTTTACGAACGTACTCTGCCACTTTACAGAATTCCCAGACACTATCAACCTAGAGCTGCGCTCGAAATTCCTTCATGCCATACAAGATTCAGCCTCTTAAAGAGTTCTTCGTTCGTCCAGCGGTCCCGCCGTCGCTCAGTCGCCTTTCTGAGCTTGCTTACAACCTGCTTTGGAGTTGGGACCATACGATCCGCGCACTCTTCCGCCGACTGGACCCGATTCTTTGGAAAGAGTCGAACCACAATCCCGTGCTGCTGCTCGGGCGTGTCTCGCAGGAGAAGCTGGATCGAGCATCTTCTGATCCGAGATTCGTTTCTCTTTACCGGCGCGCCTGCGAGCGTTACGACGCCTACCTGCACACCCGATCGCGAACAGAGACCGAGCCGAACATTGCGTATTTCTCGATGGAGTACGGCCTTCTCGACTGCATGCAGATCTACTCGGGCGGTTTGGGTCTGTTGTCAGGCGACCACATGAAAGCGGCCAGTGACTCTGACTTCGCCCTGACGGGAGTCGGGCTTGCTTACCAGCATGGCTACTTCCAGCAGGCTCTGAACCCGGATGGGTGGCAGCAGGAACGTACGCCGTTGAACGACTTCTACACCTTGCCGGTCCGTCCTTGCCTGGATAAGGACGGAAAGGACGTGATCGTCAGCGTGGACCTGCCGAACGGCGAAACGTTCATCAAGATATGGAGTATCGATGTAGGCCGGGTCAAATTACTCCTGCTCGACACGAATATCCCCGAAAACAAATCGGTTGAAATTCGTGAGATTACAGATCAGCTCTACGGCGGTGACACGATCAAGCGCATACGCCAGGAGATTGTTCTCGGGATCGGCGGCTTACGAGCGTTGAAACAGCTGGGCATCAAACCCACCGTCTATCACATGAATGAGGGGCACTCCGCCTTTCAGGCAATCGAGCGGGTTCGCCTGCTGATGGCGGAGCATGGGCTCACGTTCGAACAGGCGCTCGAAGCAACGCGCCTGAGCAACGTGTTCACGACACATACTTCAGTTCCCGCCGGCATCGACCTGTTTGATTCCGGCCTGGTGTATGAATATTTCAGCCGGTACTGCGAAGCTGCGAACATTCCGTTCGAAAAGTTCCTGATTCTCGGCCGCAAGAGTCTTGCCGATCCCTCGGAACGTTTTTCGATGGCGGTTTTTGCGCTCAAGACCTCCGCCTTCCGCAATGCGGTCAGCATGCTTCACAGGACCGTGTCGCAGGACATGTTCCAAGACCTTTGGCCACGGCTCCCGGTGGATGAGGT
>JBJMGJ010000130.1:0-2223 GCA_045807965.1 Bryobacteraceae bacterium
AGATAGTCTGAGAACGATCCCGAAAATCAAATGTGTCCAGTTCGGGTGGGCGCGCCGCTACAAAGTTCATATAGATCAGATACCGTCCATTACTGGACCAATCATTCACCAAGGATCTCTGGCCGCCATTAAGCTGCTCAGGTCTTCTGGAACTGTCGCGAGGAACAACAAAGATTGCATTGTTGTGGATGTAGGCAACGAATTTCGCGTTTGGCGAGAAAACCGGGTATAAATCAGAGCCGCCGTTCGAAAGGCGAGTGCTCATACCGTGTGCGAAATCGTAAACCCGGATGACGCGTTTTCCGTTGCGCTCGTCATCGGAGGAGGCAACCAGCAGAGTTCCGTCCCGCGAAAGGGAGGGTGCCGTTAAGCCAAACGCCGGGATTGAATCCAGCTCTTTACCTCGTCTGTCGAACCAGGAGAGCCGGAGATGTTGTCTGAGGCTGACCGAAATACTATGACTCCATTCCCAGACACTGAAAATCCCGAACGAAAAGAGGCAACGTCCGGCTCCAGCTCCTGCGGCGCGATCAGCTCGGGTATGCCGGTGAGCTCCATTCGTCTGCTATCGAAGTGCTGTGCCATCAAACCGTGATCGCGCACAAAGAAGATACGCCCCGAGCCGAATTGGACATTGTTCCCCATTTCGGCGCTAACGCTTTTGCTAGACATCGAACTGAGAGAGCCGACACAGATACGGTCGCCAGGGCCCGGCTCGGCGGACTGTCCTGAACCTGAATTGTTGAAGAAATACAGGAAATGATCTCCGTCGGGAAGAAACGAAGGCCAGCGAAGCGCCTCGTGAGCGCTGATTTTGATAACGGGCTCAGGCGCGCCGCCGGAAGCGCCGACCTTGTAGATTGGCCCCCCATCCACAGGAACGAAGAGGATGACGCCTTGATCATTCCATGTCGCGCCAAAAGCCCCCCGAGACCGAGACTCACATACGATCTGAATAGTGCCTGTGCCGGGATCGACCGTTTTGAGTTTGCTCTCAGCGAAAAACCCGATCTGGCGGCTATCCGCGGACCAGAACGGGTACATTGCGCCCTCGGTGCCCGATAACTGCTGTGCCGTGCTAGCCGTCAAGGACCGAGTCCACAGGTTTACTTTGCCATCCAACCCACTAGCGGCAAAGGCCAGGTGTTGTCCATCCGGTGAAATTGCGAAATCGTTCGCGACAAAGGAAGTAGCTTGCGGCGGCAACAGAGAGAGGCGTAGTGAGTGACGCGGCGGAGGCCGTGTGCCGCCTGCCCAGTAAACGACGGCGGCTAAGAGTATGGCCACTGCCGCAGCAGCGGTGATCCATTTCAGCCAGATGCCACGCTTTGGGGTGACCGGCGGCAGACTCGTGCCCGCGTCCGAAACCGCAAGCAAGGCAAATCCTACATCGGCAGCAGATTGGAATCTACGTGACGGCTCCTTTTCCAAACAGCGATGCACGATTCGTTGATGCGGGGATGGAACGGAGGATGGCAATTCTGCAGGGTCATTTTTCAGGTTGGCATTGATTACCTCAACAGTGGAATCACCGTTAAATGCGCGTTTTCCCGAAAGCATTTCATAAAGGATCACGCCCAAGCCAAAAATGTCCGATCGCGCATCGGCCGGCTTACCGGAAATCTGCTCGGGCGCAATGTAGCCCGGAGTGCCCATGATCAAGCCCGGCGTGCTGAGCCCTGCTGCCGGAGTTCCGTTTGTGCCAGAGATGAACTGACGGCTCTTCGCCAAGCCGAAATCTAGAATCTTCGCCCTGCCCTCCGGCGTGAGCATCGCGTTTCCGGGATTTAAATCGCGATGGACAATACCGGCTGCGTGCGCCGCCGCGAGTCCTTCTGCAATTTGCATGGCGATCTCGCTAGCCTGCCGCACGGGCAAAGCTCCGCGTTTGATTAGCTGACGCAGCGAATGGCCGGAGGCCAGCTCTGAAGCGATCCAGTAGATTCCATCGGTGTGCCCGACGTCATAAACATGGACGATGTTCGGATGGCTCAGAGCGCTTGCCGCACGCGCTTCGCGCTCAAAGCGCACCACGCTTCCAGGATCACGCGCAAAATCTGCAGGAAGGACCTTGAGAGCAACATTGCGATTCAGGCGCAAATCTCGCGATCGATAGACATCGCCCATGCCGCCTCGCCCGATCAGCTCCAAAATTTCGAAGTGGTCGAGCTTGTACCCACGCTGCAGCTTTGGACGCTGCTCCGCGGATCGCACCGGTGAATC
>JBJMGJ010000131.1:0-4175 GCA_045807965.1 Bryobacteraceae bacterium
CAGATCGGCTGTTGCCGGTGCCTTCGTTTGTGACGATGACTGTTGCGCTGGGTACTGCAGCGCCACTCGCGTCCACTACGGAACCGGCGATCTGTGACTCATTTGCCGATTGAGCCGACAACAAACTGGCTAACGCTGCCAGCAGAGTTAATGAGAGAACATGCCTCATAACGTTAACCTCGAGCTTTGCAGATTATGCAACGAAGATTGCGGCGCCTTGTGTGGAGATTCTATTTCAGAGCATGTTCGAATGTCAAAAAATTTCTTCAATTAACTTATAGGCACAATGCGCAAGCAGCCTTGCACAATGTGCTTGACTCTTACGCTTTCGGAGTGATATACAGTCGCCCATGGCTAATTTGTCGCGTCGGAAGGTGTTATTGAGCGCAGCCGCGATTGCCGCTGCCCCAAGACTCTCCTCCCCGGCCACCTCCGCGTTGAGGGTTCAATATACGACCGGGGCCCATACTGTTCCCCTCCAGCAGTACGCGATGTTTGACGATGAAATGTTTCAGGATCTGGATACCTGGATACGTCCTCACCCGCACCCATTCAACGACATCAACGGAGCAGGCGGCCGACCCGGGCCGGATGTTCTCGTTTTGGGTGACTACATGACGGGGAACTGGCCAGAGGCGGATCATGCGCCAGTCGAGAAGTATCTAGATGCGGGAAAGGGACTCGTCGTTCTTCACCACTCAGTTGGCGACAACCAAAACTGGCCCTTCTGGTATGAGAGCGTCCTGGGAGGCGCGTTGGTTCAGCAAGCAGCCATGCAGGCGAGAATCAACCATCATTCATCTCTGAAGCAATGGCCCCATCAGCGCATCAGTCCCGTCGGGGATCATCCGATTGTCAGAAACATACACCCGTTCCTGCTTGCTCGGGATGAGCTGTTCACCGACATGTGGTTTTCTCCGAAAGCAACAATCCTGCTTCGCTCCGACGATCCCGATCTCGCCAACAACGGCGCGATTGCATGGTTAGGAGTTCATCCCAAGGCGCGCGTTGTGTGTTTTCAATCGGGTCATACGGATTGGGTAAATCAAGACCCGATCTACCGTCGAATCGTGCACAACATGATCTTGTGGGCGGGAGGGCGCCTGTCGTGAGATCAGATCGAGGTGAATCGTTGATGTCGCGAACAAAAGAAGGGATCGGCGGGCACGTGAGAAGACGAGATCTGATGGTGCGCGGACTCGGACTGGCCGCAGGAGCGGCAACGGCTTGGAAAGGATCAGCAGCCGAGGATCCGCTTACTAAACTTTGGGTCCGATATATCACGGGCGGAATCTCGTATCGCCCATCGTATGCCGCCATGTTCCTCGATCCGGTCTTCGTCGAGATGGAGATCGGGCCAAATGACCTTCCAAACAATTTCGCTTCGATGGTGACTACAGGTGCGGGTTCCGTAAATCCAGGCGCGGTCGCGGGCGTGACAATGGGTGCCGCTTCGACCGGCGGACCTGCACCGGGAGCAGGAGGCAACGGACCGCCGATCGCCGCGAAAGATAATCCGCCAGATATGCCTTGGGAGCCGAGTACGCAGATCCAGACGGGGGTCCGGAGTCTGATGCCCGGGGGAGCGCCCGTCTTTAGTGTGTTCGTGCTCAACGACCAGACGAATTGGCCACAGGACGTCAGACCCAACGTTCAGAAGAACGTTGAAGCGGGCAAGGGTTTCGTCCTCATTCACAACTCGCTTGGAGACAATCAGGACTGGCCTTGGTGGTACCAGGAGGTCACGGGCGGATTACTCGTTCTGAACGAGCATGACGGAATGAAGAAGTCGAGCATCACCCGGTCCGCCACAATCGAGGCGCATCCCGTCGGTGATCATCCGATCACAAGAGACATCGGGCCGCTCCGGTTCGTCGGGGAAGAGAGCTACCGGGGGGTGTGGCAATCGCCCAAAATCACTCCAATTCTGGAGTCGAAAAGTTCCTCGTGCGACAGAGTAGTTGCCTGGGTTGGGCCAAGCGATAAAGCGCGCGTGGTATGCATCGCTCCGGGCTTCGCACCCGAAACCCACCGGAATCCGGCTTACCGCCGCCTCGTCCGGAATGCAATTATGTGGGCCGGAGGACGTATGATCTGATCGGTGAGCGCTTAATGGAGTTGCAGGAGGGCTGCCAATTCCGCGAAGGCCAGCCCGCTCGCAAGTGCTATTCGAGCCCGAATGTGATCACCGAGGGAAAACTCTGTGGCATCGCAGCCGGGCAAGCTTCGCGTGAATACTCTTACCCTTCTTGCTGGCATCTCTTTGCTTCGCGCCAGGAGACGATGATACGCCCTCGTTCTTTTTAGAGAAAGATCCCGATCAACTTCACTCATTCGGTCTCGCAGAACACGCTCGCATCTTGCATTCGATCCGTCATGATCTTTCAGTAGTCAAGTACGAGGATTCTGCACGAGCCACAGACAGCTGACGCTCATGACCCTGCTTGGATCAGACACCATGATTTAGGTCAGGTTGCGCCGCAAGTTCGTGCCGATTAGTCGTGAAACTGTCGCCCACGGGCTCCGTCGGATAGCCGAGCCTCCGCCAGGCGTCGAAACCCCCTGCCAGCGGCCGAACTCGGCGGAACCCTGCTCTTTTCAATTCGAGCGCCACCCGGGCGCTACTGGCCTCGTTCGGTCAAGTGCAATAGAGAATGATCTGCTGATCTTCCGGGATTTCATGGGAGCGCGACCGTAGTTCATCTGGCCGGAGAATCCGTGCACCGGCAATCTTTATGCCGTCGCGCTCTATCTCAGCCAAGTGCCGCAAATCGACAATTGTGATCGGGTCGCCGCCCTGAAGCAAGGCTTGAGCCTCCTCGGGCGTCACCCGGTTTGTTCGCAGCGTGCGCATGAATCGCCATCGCTGCAGGTACTTCATCAGAATGTAGATAACCAGGAGGGTAACAACGATCAGACCAGCTCGACGCCCGAACAGTCCCACGGCCGAAACGACGGAGTCTACCTGGCGATAAAAGATACGGCCGACAATCAGATACGCGGCCGCCCAGAGCATCGAACCGGCTGCATCAGCGAGCAAGAATCGCCAGTACGAAAGTCTGCTTACACCGGCTAGGGCGACGGACACAAGACTCATGCCGGGGACGAACTTTGCTAGCACCAGAGCACCAGCGCCGCGCTTGGCAAACGTTGATTCCGTCTTTCTCACACATGTATCTGGCTCAAGCGACAACTTACAGAGGAATGCGAGGACGGAGTGGCCCTTGAAACGCCCAAGTCCGTACCACACAGAGTCGCCGATCAGCGCGGCAACCACGGCGCACAGCAGCACTGGGAAGAAGTAATAGCCTCGGTTACCCACCATCGCGCCCATCACCAGCATGAGCGGGTCAGCGGGAAGCGGCACTCCGAACGCCACGGCAAGGATATAGAAGAAAACAAGCAAATAGCCATGCCGCAGCAGCAGAAAACGAAACGACAGAAGGTGCACTTGGTTCACATCTCAGATTTCAAGCGTTCGGCAACTGAAACTGCGGCCGAGACCGGTCCATTTCGTGATGCTGCCAAGCTGAACAAAGGTTCGGGATCGTATTGGGCCAGGGTTCTATCTGTCAATTGTGATTGCTGGAACCATCTTTCGGAACAGGTGTTGGTCTTGGACGCCTACACCGTGCGCCTCACGTGAGGTTCAGGTTCTAAACCCCACGTTCCGTGCACTGTCGCCGACTTCGCCGCTTCGAGAGAGAAAAAGACACCCGTACGCGAGACAAGCAATCCAGAGCACCGTCTCGATCCGTTGTGTGAAGAGCACCGTTTCGACCTCATCTGCGCCGAGCACCTTGATTGCCGCGAGCGCTCGGACACCAAGAAATAGGGTCGCGCCTATGCTCGTCATGGCGGCATTTCGAGAAATCCGGACCGGATACCAGAACACAAACCCAACAAGCAGGACGAGCGCGAATCCTACTAACGCGTCTATGGCGCGTTGGAGCCCAAAAAAATTCATGGTCAGTGACTCGAGCGAGTAAGGAAACACGCCCGACTGCCATACTGCGGTTGTTAAACCGGCTGCCAAAGCTAGCGTCCAGAGCCTTCGAGAAAAGGGCATCAGAGAGTCGAGTTCAGAGAAGGCGACGGAAAGGAAAGCGTAGACAACGCCGATGCTGCAAATGGATTGAAGTGCCACGAAAACCATCCAGATGTTGCGATGGTCA
>JBJMGJ010000132.1:0-6614 GCA_045807965.1 Bryobacteraceae bacterium
ACAAAAATATCGATCGGCTACACGAGTTTTTGGAGCGTCAGAACTTCAGACTGGCCTACTGGCGCACGGCGGAACAAGATCTTGTGTATCGCCGATTTTTCGATGTTAATACTCTGGTAGGCCTCCGGATGGAGAGCGAGCAGGTATTTGCGGATACGCACGCCTTGGTCCTTCGCTGGCTCCGAGAGGGCGTGCTGGACGGGATCCGGGTGGATCATCCAGATGGCTTACAGAATCCCCGCTTCTACTTCGAGCACCTCCGCAAAGAATCGCCGGACGTATGGATTGTGGGTGAGAAAATTCTTGAGCCGGGCGAGAAGCTGCGTGCGGAATGGCCCATTGATGGGACCACCGGGTACGATTACCTGAACCAAGCCGGCGGACTCCTGGTCAATCCCGCCAACGAAGAAGAGTTTAACCGTATTTACACGGATTTCACGAGCCAATCCACCGATTACCCGGCTATGTGCCGCGATAAGAAGCATCGCGTACTCCGAGACCTGCTGGGCAGCGATGTCAACCGTTTAACGTCGCTGTTTCTCGATGTGTGCAAGTCTCATCGCGACCGCCGCGACTATACGCGCGAGGATGTTATCCGGGCCATTCGAGAACTGGTCGCTTGCTTCCCGGTGTATCGTACGTATGTTGTTCCGAATCGGGATGAGATCACGGAAGACGACGAATGTTACGTGAATGAGGCTGTGAATGCCGCGAAACAAAACCGGCCCGAGCTGGACTCTGACCTTTTCGAATTTATCGGCCAAGTTCTTTTACTGAAAGTCCGCGGCGTCAAAGAAACGGAGTTCGTACAGCGCTTCCAGCAATTTACCGGTCCGGCGATGGCGAAGGGCGTGGAAGACACGGTCTTCTACAACTACAACCGCCTCATCTCTCTCAACGAAGTGGGAGGGGATCCGGGCGTGTTTGGTGTCTCGCTGGAGAACTACCACGCATGGTGTGCCGAAACTCAAAGATCACATCCGCGCACCATGCTCTCGTCGTCGACACACGATACAAAGCGCAGTGAAGATGTAAGAGCCCGGATTAGTCTTCTTTCGGAGATTCCCGCCGAATGGGAAGCGGCTTTGAGACGCTGGCGCGATATGAACGCTCATCTCAAGAAGGATGGAGCGCCCGACCCGAATACCGAGTATTTCCTTTATCAGACCTTGATCGGTACCTGGCCGATTACTTCCGAGCGACTGCTCGCTTATATGGAAAAGGCCTCACGTGAGGCGAAAGAACTCACATCCTGGCTGCTAACAAATAAGCCTTTCGAGGAAGGAACGAAGGCGTTTATCGAAGGGCTATTTCAAAGCGATGGGTTCCTGGGCGACTTGGAGTCATTTGTAGGGCCACTGATTGAGCCTGGAAGAATCAACTCTCTGGCCTTGCTGTTACTGAAACTTACATCTCCTGGTATTCCTGACATGTATCAGGGAACGGAATTGTGGGATCTTAGCCTTGTAGATCCGGATAACAGAAGGCCTGTAGACTATTCGCTGCGCCGCAGGCTGTTGTCGGAACTGCCCAATCTCAGCCTTCGTGAAGCTTGGACGCGCCAGGATGAAGGGATCCCGAAACTTCTGGTGCTGTCGAAAGTAAACCGGGTCCGGCAACAACGGCCCGAGGACTTCGGCCCCGATGCGGGGTATTTGCCCATAGAGGCGATAGGAGAGCGAGCTGAGCATGTTGTCAGTTATCTGCGAGGCAAAAACGTCTTGGTTGTAACACCGCGGCTCGTTATGGGTCTGCGCGGGAATTGGTATGGTACGTCCATCAGATTGCCGGATGGAGAGTGGCGCAGCGTTTTGGGAAGCGCGCGGCATTCGGGCCGGGAAGTGCCCGTAGCCGAAATCTTGCGGGACTTCCCAGTAGAACTGCTGGTCAGGGAATAGAATTACGATGCACACATTTCAGGTTTGGGCGCCGCTTGCGGAATCGATGGCGGTGCAGATTGGGACAAAAAGGATTGCCATGCAGCCCGGAGAGCGGGGCTGGTGGCAAACCTCGGTCGCTGAAGCGAATGCCGGTACGGACTATTTTTTTGTCATTGATGATGGTGATCCGAAGCCAGATCCGCGTTCTGCGTGGCAATCCGAAGGCGTAAATGGCCCGTCGCGTGTCGTCGATCATTCCCGCTTCAGGTGGACCGACAAAAACTGGCAGGCGAGGCCGCTTGCCAGCGCTATTATTTACGAACTGCACATCGGCACGCTTACGCCGGAAGGAACTTTCGCGGCGGCTATTCAGAAGATCCCCTATCTTTTGGATTTGGGCGTGACGCACATCGAAATCATGCCGGTCAACGAATTCTCAGGACCCTGGGGCTGGGGCTATGACGGCGTGGATTTGTACGCACCTCATCATCAGTACGGGACACCGGACGATCTGAAGGCTTTGATCAACGCGTGCCACGAACAGGGCATGGCGGTGTTGCTTGATGTGGTCTACAACCACTTCGGTCCCGTCGGAAATTACCTGAGTAGTTTCGGGCCGTATTACACGGAGAAGCACAAGACGCCCTGGGGCGCCGCAGTTAATCTCGATAGCAATGGAAGCCACGAGGTGCGAAGGTTCTTCATCGACAATGCGCTGATGTGGCTGCGAGATTATCACTTCGATGGCCTGCGGCTGGATGCGGTGCACGCGTTTGTCGATAATTCAGCCTTCCATTTCCTCGAAGAGTTGTCTCGCGACGTGGAAGCCTTGTCTTCCCAAGTGGGCAAACACTTTGTGCTGATTGCGGAGAGTGACCTGAACGATCCGCGCATTGTGACGAGCCGGGAAGCCGGAGGATATGGCATTGATGCTCAGTGGTGTGACGAGTTCCACCACGCTCTTCATTCAGTTCTAACCGGTGAGCAAAACGGATACTACGAAGATTTCGGAACTTTCGAGTATCTGGGCAAAGCGATCAAGAACGGCTATGTCTACGATGGCGGGTACTCCAAGCACCGAGACCGTTACTTCGGCCGAAGTCCGGTTCACCTATCCGGGCACCATTTTGTTGTCTTTACACAGAATCACGATCAGGTGGGCAATCGGGCACAAGGAGATCGCTTATCGCAGCTGGTCAATACTGGGCGTCAGAAGATCGCGGCTGCGCTGATGTTTACGTCGCCGTTTATCCCGATGCTGTTCATGGGCGAAGAATACAGCGCGTCCACGCCATTCCAATACTTTGCGCAGCACGAGGACAAAGAACTCGCGCGTCTGGTTTCCGAAGGACGCCGCAACGAATTCAAGGCTTTCGGTTGGAAGCCGGAGGAAGTGCCGGATCCGCAGGCGGAGGAAACCTTTCGCCGATCCAAACTGGACTGGAATGAAACGGAGGACGGCGAACACGGAGCTATGCTCCGCTGGTACAAAGATTTGATTGCTCTCCGGAAGTCGACTTCTTCGTTAACAGACGGAAGGCGCGACCAGGTGCATGTTGCTTGTGATCCGCACACGCACTGGCTCACGGTCCAGCGTGGCGAAGTTGAGGTGGTCTGCAACTTTTCTAATGACCGGCAGGCGATACCAATCCGCATAGCTGCCGAAAACGTTTTTTGCTCTGAGCAGGGCTGGCAAGCAAGGCCGGGGCTTATTGAACTCCCCGGCGACTCAGTCGCGATTCTTCGCCCGGCTTCGGAAACGTTCTTCGAAAGCTCTCCCGCTCCGCTACGAAGCGTCCCGGCTACCGTGTAAGCATCTCAGTCAGAACTCTCCCGCTCGAGCCGCTCGGAGTCTGAGAAGAGATCATCGTCGCGAGCGTTGGGGCGATATCGTTTGGAGCCACGGTCACGTCGTATTCGCCGGTCTTGATTCCAGGCCCCATAAAAAGAATCGGTACGTGGCGGTCGTAAGCGTAGGGCGTGAAGTGACCAAAGCCGCTCGGGCCCGCAGTATAGTAGGGCTCGTAAACGACGAATAAATCGCCGCTTCTCGCGGGATAGTAGCCGTTCATCTCTGCCTGAGCAATATAGTCGCCGTTCAGGCCATTATCCAACTGTTCGCGCGTGTAGACGCGAGCCGCGTGGACGTCTTTCGCCTCAAAGATGCTGCGCTTCGCCACCTCGTAAGCGTCTGTGGCAGTAAGGGGCTTGCCATCTGCGGCTTTTGCGTTTTCGAGCGCCTCACGGTTCAAATAAAGACTGTATTCGCTGCTGCCTGAGACGAGCCAGTTGCCATTTCCGAAGTGTTTGCTCAGGGCTGAAGAAACGACGTTGTCTACCTTCGGGAAGTAGCCCCCAGGCATTTTGCCTTTCTCGTCGGGTTTCGATCCTACGCCGTGATCGGCGGAGAGCACGATAATTGTGTTCTTCAGACCAACCTTCGCATCAATGGCTCGGAACAATTTGCCCAGAAGCTGATCCACCCGAATTGCCATGTTGCGGACCTCGGGAGCGTCAGGCCCCACTCTGTGCCCCACATAGTCGTTAGAAGAGAACGAGACCGTCAGAACATCAAGAGCGCCTCGCTGGCCCAACTGCTCACCGGCGATAGCGCCTTCGGCGAACTGCTCAATCAGCTCATTGCCCCAAGGGCTTGCCTCGATGTTCTGGTAGGGCGTCGCACTTCCTTCCGGCGCTTTTAACTTCCAGGCGGGAAACTCTGGCCACGGCTGGTCGACATACTTTGCGGCAAGTTGCTTGCCGTTGAAGGCGCTCGCCCATTTCGGTAGCTCGGGCATGTAATAGGTGCTGGTGACAAAGTTTCCGCTCGCATCATCGAACCAATAGGCCCCGGCTGCACGATGGCCTGAGGGCAGGATCGCGCCGCGCGCCTTGATCGAGACTCCGATCACCTTCGATTGCGGGCTGGCGGTCAATAACTCGTCACCAAGTGTACTGACCAGGAGTCGGCGGGGTGAGGCCGGATCCGCATCCGTACATTGCTTGCCCTTCTTCTCTCCAGAGCGCCCGCCCACCGTCCTTTCGTTCCAATCGCAGACGCTCGTGACGACTTGGCTCTCCGAGCGGTCATACCAGGCATTGCCGACGATTCCACTGACCGCCGGCATAGCGCCCGACATAAAGATGCTGTGGCCTACGGCTGTGACTGTCGGCACCTGCCGGTAAAACGCATTGGTGAAGTCAGCGCCTTCCGTCATGAGTTGGTGCAGGCCGCCATGATATTCGTTCCGAAATCGGGTCAGGTAGTCGTAACGGAACTGATCGATGATAATGCCGACGACGAGCTTAGGCTTGGGAGAGGCTACAGCGGGGGCGGGGAAGACAGGGAGGCTAGCTGCAAAGATGGCAACGATGAAGCTCGGTACGCGAGGCAAACGCATTTTGCCTCAGCGTACCAGAGCAGATATAGTCCGATCGGGCTTACGCCGGCGGAGCGACAGCCTTGACGTGGGGACTCTCCGCTCCCAGCCAGTCGGGATTTTTCGCGGTGCTATCGAAATGCGCGCTCGTTTTAAACAGCTCCCATCGGCCGTCGGCGGCGGCTGGCGCGGTTCGGGCCAAGAGAGCCGAGATCTGCTCCTCTGAAACTTGCTTGTAGGTGTGAGCCGCTTGTAAAGCTTGATCTAAGAGCTCGGGTTTGTCGATTCCCGTGATGACGACGGACGTCGGGCGCGTGAGAGCATAGTGCAAACACTCCATTGCGGTCGCCTTCCCGCTCTTCAAAATGGTTGTGTCGCCCATGCTCTTCATCCCGAGCAGGCCGATGTTTTTCTTTTTGAGCTCCGGGATCACCTGTTTCTCAAAGCTCCGGAAGTGCGCATCCATGACGTTGATGGGCATCTGCACGGTGTCGAATGTGAAGCCGTGCTTTTCGGCCACTTCCATCATGTACAGGTGAATCCGCGGGTCTTTGTGGCCCGTAAAGCCGATGTATCGCGTCTTCCCGGCTTTCTTCGCATCTAGAAAGGCTTCCATGGCGCCACTTTGGGCGAAGATGCGATCCGGATCGTCAAATCGGATGACCTCATGGAACTGAAGCACGTCCACATGATCGGTCTGCAAACGTTTCAAGGACTGTTCAATCTGCTTGTTCGCTTCTTCTTTAGTTCGCCCGTCGATCTTGGTCATGAGAAGGGCGCGTTTGCGGTAGCCGTTTTGCGCGAGCGCCTTTCCCATGCGCTTTTCGCTTTCGCCATCGTTGTAGTCCCAGGAGTTGTCCATGAAGTTGATCCCGTGGTCAATTCCCGAATGGATCAATTTGATCGCGTCGCCTTCGCTGAGGGTAGATTTACCCAGATGAAAGCCGCCCATGCCGATGCAGGAGACCTTTTCTCCGGTATGTCCCAAGGTCCTGTAAAAACCGTTATCGTTTGATTCCGCCGCCGCTCCGGAGTTTCCCCCCGCTGCGACAAATCCAGCTCCCATGGTCATTAGCACCTCGCGCCGATCAACTTTGCCTTCCCTGTTCACACCCATTAGACGAGGCGAGGAACGAAATCAAACGAAGATTTCTCATTCGCGGCCGCATGTGTCGGGCGGAATCTCGCGGTACGTAATTCCTTCAGGCCTGCGAAACAGGCTGGCGTCATAGGGGAGTTCTTTGTACTCGATGTACTCATACTTGTAGTCCCCGTCTTCGGCGTGCCAGGAGAGCGTGACCGGGATCTCGGTTCCTCCCCGCACCACCAGCGTTGCGCTCCCATCTCCTTGCCC
>JBJMGJ010000133.1:0-7995 GCA_045807965.1 Bryobacteraceae bacterium
ACGATCCGGCGGCATCGGAAGCCGCGGCGCCAATTACTGGGAAAGCCCCGATCATTCCGACCGGCGAATCTTAGTGAACGGTGGCGGATTCATGTACGCGCTCGACGCCAAAACCGGAGACCTTGTCGACAGCTTCGCGGATCACGGGCGGCTGGATATGAAGACCGGGATTGACCGTGCGACCGTATCCTTGGCATCCCGCAATCCGGGACGGATCTTCGAAAACCTGATCATCGTCGGAAGCTTCACTGGCGAGGGATACCTTGCTCCCCCGGGCGATATTCGCGCATTCGATGTTCGCACCGGCAAGCTTGTGTGGGTATTTCACACGATCCCCCGGCCCGGTGAACCTGGGTACGATTCGTGGCCGAAAGACGCTTACAAATACTTGGGTGGCGTGGACGTTTGGGGTGAGATCACGATCGATGAAAAACGCGGCATTGTGTACCTGCCGGTTGCGTCGCCGAAGTACGAACTTTACGGCGGAGATCGCCCGGGGAACAACCTGTATGCCGATTCGCTGCTCGCTCTCGACGCGCGGACGGGCAAACATCTGTGGCATTTCCAAACGATTCATCACGACATCTGGGACTACGATCCGACCGCCGCGCCACAGCTTGTCACGGTGAAACATGAAGGGAAGATGGTCGACGTCGTTGCGCTGGCGTCAAAGAACGGGTTCCTGTATGTTTTCGATCGCGTCACCGGAAAGCCGCTCTGGCCTATAGAAGAGCGCCCGGTTCCGAAGTCGGAGGTGCCCGGCGAGTGGACATCGCCCACCCAGCCGTTTCCGACGGTCGTACCTCCTTTCGCGCGCCAGAACATGACGGTGAAGGACATGTACGACGGTTTCATGACGCCGGAAGAGAAGGTCTGGTGGACGGAGCGCCTCTCAAAGGCGCGGAGCGGCCTATACACGCCGATAGGCCTCACTGACACCATCGAGCTTCCAAGCGTGAACGGCGGTGCGCTTTACTTTGATAGCGCGGCCGATCCGGCGCGCGGCGTTGTCTACGTCGAATCCAAAGACGTGCCCTCAATCGTTAAGTTGGTACCGGCCGGAGAGTCGACTTCCGCCAATGCGGGCGGGTTGATCCCGTCGCGGGAACGGACTGCCCGACGCCGGGCCGGGAACGGGCCTCCGATGCCAGTGCGGATTGGACGTACCGTTTACGATCAGTCCTGCCAGGTGTGTCACGGTCCGGACCTAAAGGGCGTTCGTGGTCCTCAGATCGACGATGCCGTAGCTCGGCTGGGAGCGGATGGGGTCCGCACGATTGTGAGCAAAGGAAGAGGCGCCATGCCGCCGGTTCCTTCTGTCACCGGAGACGCTATGACGGATTTGATTGCGTTTCTGACCAACTCGGCATCTGCGCCTCCCGGTTCCGGAGTTCCCGCAAACGTGCTGACGGAACGCATCGAGCCGGATTACCCGGCCTGGGTCACGCCGCCTCCGTCGCGTTATAAAACCGGTTACGGCGATGAGGGCTACGTGATCACTCCGCCGTGGAGCACCATCACTGCTTACGATCTCAATACCGGTAAGATCATGTGGCAAACCCCTTATGGCGATCTGCCACAGGCGGGCCCGAGCGACAAGCTGAGAGGCAACGTATTTCCGAAGAGCGGATTCGTCGTTTTGGCTTCGGGGCTCATCGTGTTCGTGGATAACGAATCGAAGCTCTACGCGCTCGACAAGGACACTGGAAAAGTGGTGTTCACCAAAGATATGCCGAATGGCGCAATCGGAGTCCCGGCGGTCTATGAAGTGAACGGTCGCGAGTACATCCTGTTCCCGTTGCTAGCCGGCCCCGGTTTTCCGGAAGGCGCTAAGCTCGCGCCGGGCGGTGTCAATCCGCCTGCGGGACCAAAGGCCTACGTTAGTGTGGCGCTCCCGCCCAGGTAGACGGCGGGAACCGATCCACGCGTTTTTTTTTAAGGTAAGAGTTGCACGGAGACATGATGCGGAAACACGTTGTTTGCGGGATAGTGGCGGTCGCGGGTCTAGGCCTGCTGATTCGTCCTGCCGCTGCGAATAAGAACTTTGTCCCTGACTGGACTTTCAAGGGCTCATCTCTTTCTTCATTTCGCACGCTGGGCGACGCCGATTGGCGCGCTGAAAACGGGGAAATCGTCGGAACGCCACGATCGGCGGCGGGCGGATGGCTGATCCTGGACCGGCCGCTTCAGGACGTGGAGTTCGCTTCGACATATCGATGCACGGGCGGGTGCCGCACCGGCGTGATGGTGCGGGCACAATCGACGCCCGAAGGCCTTCGAGGTATCTATGTCGCCCTTCCTGACGGACAAAATCCCGCGGGCAGCTTCTCCCTGAACTTAGATTCGCAAGGGCACGAGGTGAAGCGCGAGCCTCTTAAGCCCGGGGGAGGTATGGTTCGAATGATCGTACCGCCACCGGCGAATGCACAAGGTCCGGCAGCCGGGGGCAGAGGACCCGGGAGAGCCGGAGGGCGTCGCCCTCCAAGTTTTGGGATGCCGCCCGACTCTCCCTATACTCGTCCCGATTACTCTTACAAGGCGAACGAATGGAATCCCCTCGAAGTAATCCTGGACGCCAATATTCTGCGTGTGTGGGTCAACGATGGCCCTGAAGGCGGGACGACGAACGGCGAAGCCGACGAGGACATGGCCAGTTACGGACCCGTGGCGCTGTATGTCGGAGGTTCGGGTGAAGTGCGCTTCAAGCAGGTGGAACTCAAAGATCTTGGCCGGCGCGTGCAGCCGGACGAGCAGATCTCGAGCCGCTTCCGCATGCAGCACATCAACGACTTCTATTACGGCTGGTCTGCTTCCGCGGCCGACATCAATCACGACGGCATTCTGGACATTGTCTCGGGTCCGTTCTATTACCTTGGGCCCGACTATCGCGTGTCCCGGGAAATCTATTACAGCAAGACTACGGACGTCAGCTCGCAATTAACATCGGCGATGGTCAACTTCGCTTACGACTACACAGGTGATGGCTGGCCGGATGTTCTGATCGCCAGCGGCAGACCGATGTCGCTCTATGTCAATCCGAAGGGCGAAGCCCGCCGCTGGGATAAGTTCAACGTGCTGCCCTCGATTTCTTCTGAAATTGCAGTGTTCAAGGACGTTGACGGGGATGGAAAGCCCGATGTGATCTTTGTAGGCGGCGGCGCCGTTTCCTGGGCAAGTCCGGATCCCGCGAATCCAACTGCGCCATGGACCGTGCACCAGGTTTCACAGCAAGGCTACGGCGTTCCGGCCCAGCACGGGCTCGGCGTTGGCGACATCAACGGTGATGGGCGGATGGACATCGTTTCGCCCCACGGATGGTGGGAGCAGCCGGCAAAAGGAACGCCGGAAGGACCGTGGTCCTACCACCCCGTGGCTCTGGGCCGCTGGCCGCGAGCGGGCGGCAGCGTAGGTGGCGCGGAAATGGGCATTTACGATGTGAACGGAGACGGTTTGAACGATGTTGTGACGAGCCTTGGGGCGCACGGCTGGGGGCTCGCCTGGTTCGAACAGAAGCGTGACAAGAGTGGCGCCATTACGTTCGTTGAGCACATGATCATGGACGATTACTCGACCAAGAATCCGGGCAATGTCACATTCTCCGAACTGCACGGCGCGACCGTTGCCGATATCGACGGCGACGGAGTTCCCGATTTCGTTGTGGGAAAACGGCTGTTTTCTCACCAGGAGAGCTACACGGATCCGGATCCCTTCGGGCCGCCCGTTCTCTATTGGTTTCGTACAGTACGCAATTCCAAGGAGCCCGGCGGAGCGGAATTTGTGCCCGAGCTGATCCACAACCTCTCGGGCGCGGGATCAACAGTGCTTGCGGCAGATCTGAATAAGGATGGTGCGGTCGACATTGTGACCTCCACGAACCGGGGGACGTTTATATTCTGGAACAAGCCTACTTCGAAGCGGCGAGCGACGGATTAGACTCGAGCTAAACGCAAGTCGCGGAGGAGCCATGAAGCTACCCAAGAGGGATGCCCTGCCATCGGCGCACATGCCTGTCCAGTTCGGAAGGCGCCTTTTCCTTGCCGCGGCGGGGTTGGCGCCAACTGCCACGCTGTGGTCGGCGGATCAGCCCCGGCCGATCACTCAGGCTTCCGTGCCGGACGATCCTGCCGCCCCGAAGGAACAGATCGGAACGGTGCCTCCGTCGCTGCCTTTTGATGGTGAAGTGACGTTTACCCGAAACGATTTTGCGTTGCGGATACAGCCCTTCTCTCTCACAGAAGTTCGCTTGTCGCCGGGGCCATTCCACAGCGCGCAAGAAGCCAATCGGGCTCTGCTTCGGCGGTATGAAGCCGACCGGCTTCTGCACACGTTCCGCATCAACGCTCATCTGCCCTCGTCGGCAAAGCCACTCGGCGGCTGGGAAAAGCCAGACGTTGAATTGCGCGGGCACTTCACAGGCCACTATCTTTCGGCTTGTGCTCTGATGTACGCCGCTACGGATGACACGGAACTAAAGAGCAAAGCAGAGTATATGGTTGCCGAACTGGCTAAATGCCAGGAGAAGCTGGGCAACGGTTACTTGAGTGCCTTTCCCATATCCTTATTCGATCGGCTGAAAGCGCGCAAACGCGTGTGGGCGCCTTTCTACACCTATCACAAGATTCTCGCCGGCATGCTGGATGTGCATCAATACTGCGGAGATCAGGCTGCTCTCCGTGTTGCACAAGGGATGGCGGACTGGGTGGACCAATGGACGGCGGCTCTGTCACCGGAACTCATGCAGATGGTTCTGGACGAGGAGTTCGGCGGCATGAACGAGGCTCTTTACAATCTTGCGGCAATTACCTCAACGCCCAGGTACGCTGCGGTCGGCGATCGCTTTACAAAAAAGCGCTTTTTCAACCCGCTGGCGCTGCGTCGGGACCAGCTGCGTGGAATTCACACCAATACGCATATACCGCAGGTGATTGGAGCAGGCCGCCGCTACGAACTCAGCTCCGACCTCCGATTCCACGATGTCGCCGACGCTTTCTGGACGGAGGTTGTCGAGACGCGAACTTATGTAAGCGGCGGAACCAGCAGCAACGAGGGTTGGTTGACCGAACCGAACCACCTAGCCCAGGAACTCTCACGCCGGCCTGAGACCAATGAGTGTTGTTGCGCCTACAACATGATGAACCTGGCGCGGATGCTCTACACCTGGTCTGGAGACCCGCGGATATTCGATTATTATGAGCGCAACCTCTACAACCACCGGCTCGGCACCATCGATCTCAGTAACGGGCATACCCAATACTTCCTGGCGTTGGCGCCTGGTTCGTGGCGAACATTCGGGACGGAGGACAATTCGTTCTGGTGCTGCAACGGAACCGGCGTAGAAGAGTTTTCAAAACTGGCGGACAGCATTTACTTTCACGATGACAGCAATGTCTACGTTAATCTGTTCATTCCTTCGGAACTGCACTGGAAGGAACGTGGAATCCAGATCAAACAGACCGGCCAATTTCCATCGGAACCTCGGATCGCGTTCGAAATTATCACAGACTCGCCGAAGCAGTTTGCTCTGAAATTGCGGATTCCTTCTTGGGTGCATGGTGTTCCATCGGTCAGCATCCACGGCAAGCCGTCCGAAGTTTCAGCGGATGCCGGCAGCTATCTTGTTGTGCAACGGAACTGGCGCCGCGGGGATCGGGTTCAGCTGAATCTGCCAATGGGTCTCCATGTCGAAAAGATGCCGGATGATCCCAGCCTGCGGGCTTTCTTATACGGGCCGCTGGTCTTGGCCTCGCGTCTCGATGAAGCTAAGCTCCCGGATGCCGCGGTCGTGGGATTACAGGCGCCCGATCTCAAGAAGCAGCCGCCGCCTGAGATCTCGCCTTTAGCTCCACGGGACGCCGATGTCCAGCACTGGAAACGGCGTTCGGCAGACAGCCTGGAGTTTCGCCCCCCTGGCGAAAACCAAAAGCTCGCCTTTCTTCCGTTCAACTCGATTGGCGCCGGAGAACGGTATTCGATTTACTGGAAGATCAGTTAGGCCGGGGCAGGCTGCGTTTTCAGGATGGTCAGATTGAGAACTTTCTGTCGCTCTTCCGGATTATGCGCTGCCCTCTGCCTGACTCTTTTCGCCATAGAGAATCCCCTCGTCGAGAACATTGATCCGGCGGCGGCCGGCATGAGCCCGGAGCGACTGGCGCGGATGGTGTCACGGATGAAGGGCTTTGTTGACGCCGGAAGCGCGCCAGGCATTGTGACGCTGGTCGCCCGTCACGGACGCATCGCCAGCCTCGACGCGGTCGGTTATCAAAATCTGGAAAGCAAGACTGCGATGAAAACGGATTCGATTTTCCGCATCATGTCGGTCACCAAGCCGGTGACTTGCGCCGGAGTGATGGTCTTGGTTGACGATGGTCGCCTGTCGCTGCTCGATCCCGTCGAGAAGTTTGTGCCCGAGTTTAAAGGGATTCGTGTGAATCCTTGCGGGACTCGTAACGGCTTCGATTGCCAGTTGACGCCAGCCCAGCGGCCGTTTACGGTACTCGATCTCATGACCCACACATCGGGTCTTGGCGAAGCAGTCGGCAATCGCGGCGGGACGGCTCCGGCCACACGTGCGGAGTTCATCGCCAGTAACGCGCAACGAATGAATCTCCTGTTTCAGCCGGGCTCCGCTTGGAACTACACTAACTTCGGTATCGGAGTCCTGGGCCGGATCATTGAAGTCGCGTCAGGGCGGTCGTTTGACGATTTCATGGGGGAGCGAATCTTGGCACCGCTCGGCATGAAGGATTCGTTTTTTCAAATTCCGCCCGCCAAGGCCACCCGAGTAGCTACCGTCTACACGACGGAAAACGGCAAACTAAAGCCACTTGACCCTTCGCAGATCCGGATCGGAAACGGTGGGATTTCATCACCGGACTCAGGACTGTTGAGCACTGCGAGAGACTTAGCCCGATTCATGCAAATGATGCTCAACAAGGGAACGCTTGACGGCCGGACCGTACTCTCGGCCGCGGCAGTGGACACCATGACAGCTCCGCAAACGGGAACACTCCAAGCCGGCTACACACCGGGTACCGCTCAAGGATTCGGGTTTGAAATCGTACGTGAGCCGCTGGGCATGTTCCGTTATGCGTCAATCGGAACCTTCGAAAAGGCAGGCTTCTACCGTACCTATGTTTGGGGTGATCCCGCCAAGGACCTCCTCGGCGTGATCCTCATCCAGCGTAATACCGGCGGCTATCAAGCTGATATGGCTGACGAAGTGAACGTGTTCATGGCAATGGCGGCGGCTGCCATTGTGAAGTAGGAGGACAGACTGAATAGCACTTGCGCGTTGTCGGGACAGATCGCGTCGCTGTTGTTGAGCGTTGGCGCCCTCTCCTTCGCCGCCGGGCAGGATCACAAGAAATGGAATGATTACGGCGGTGGCGCCGACTCTTCTCACTTCGTAGCACTGAACCAGTTCACTAAATCCAATGTCAACCAACTCCGAGTTGCTTGGACTTATCCCACCCAGGATGGTAATAGCTACCTTTTCAATCCCATTATCGTAGACAACGTGATGTATGTTCTGGCGCGGAATCATTCCCTGGTGGCGCTGGACGCCGAGACGGGTAAGGAAATCTGGATTCACGAGAACCTTGCCGGCATCTCGACCCGAGGAATCGCTTACTGGGAATCAAAAGATCGCAAAGAGAAGCGACTGATTTTTGCGATGAACGACTTCTTGGAGGAGATCGATGCGCGTACGGGCAAATCGATTCTGAACTTCGGCGATAAGGGTCTCGTCGATTTGCGCAATGGGCTCGGCCGAGATCCCAAACTGATTACGCGAATTCAGTCCAATAGTCCGGGACGGGTCTTCGGCGACCTTATCATCATCGGATCGGCTACCGGGGAGAATTACTTCGCCGCGCCCGGCGACATCCGCGCTTACAACGTCATCACCGGAAAGATGGCGTGGATCTTTCACACCATTCCGCGTCCTGGCGAGGAGTTTTATGAGACTTGGCCGAAGGATGCCTGGAGATATGTTGG
>JBJMGJ010000134.1:0-14885 GCA_045807965.1 Bryobacteraceae bacterium
AAATTCGGCTCTCCGGACCGCGCCCGTAGATCTCGCCTTTGTTGGAATCGGCGAGAATGGGCATCTCGCATTCAATGATCCGCCCGCCGATCTCGACGTCGAAGACCCGTACATCACCGTGGAACTCGACCAAGCCTGCAGGCGGCAGCAGGTAAAGGAAGGTTGGTTCCCGACCATTTCCGACGTTCCCAAGCGCGCCATTTCCATGTCGGTACGCCAGATTCTTCGATCGAACGAAATCATCTGCGTGGTTCCTGGGCGGCAGAAGGCGTCTGCCGTCAGCGCGGCTATGGAAGGAGCCATCGGCCCCGAATGCCCGGCTTCGGTCTTAAGAACACACGCGAATACTTCGATCTTCCTCGACAGAGATTCTGCGTCTCAACTGAGCCCCGAGACTGTAAGGCAGAAATAATAAGCGGTCAAAGGGGGAACAGATCCGATAGCAATGTCTTCCGAATACTGCATTGCTTCCGTTTCGATCGGCAAGCCTGAAAGTTTCTCAACCATGTTCATGGAACAGCCGGGTGGCAACGCAAGAAACCCTCGAGCATCTTCGGGTATGTGAACTCGAACATCATTCAGCGCGTATTGGGCGCGGAAGTTCGCGACAACCAGAAATCTTTGTCCCGTGGCGGGGTCATATCGAAGAAACGCGTAAGCCAGTGCCCGCTGACGGTCTCGCCATCACATCGGCCAAACTTCGGATTGTTCAGGTTGCACGGATTTAGTGGAAAGAAATGCCCATCCTTGAATGCCGGTTCGTCCGATAACGCAAGTGGCCGGCCATAGTAGGCACGCAGCGCGCGCTGCTCTTCCGACAAGCCTCCTCCATCGTACCGGTGGTTGTTCACCCACTTACTCAGTTCGGGCATTAACCCGTAGTCGAAAATCGTGGTCCTTCCATCGTCCCCGCTAAATCCTGAAGCTCCGAGCGCCGGTTCACCCACCCTGCCCGTTATAGAAGAGAATCGGACCGCTGTGCAGCCCGTACAAAACCGCCGATGCCACCCGTCCGACATTCGGCCCCAATCCTCCCCACCCGACTGGAGAAGCCAGTCGAATCTCATCGTGATTCTCGCTGTACCAGACGCTATGGGACGACACGAACTCACCCCCGAGAGTCTGATCGATATCGTTCGCCCATTTCGGCCCCGTGTAGATTTGCCGGATCACTGAATAGGCATCGTGTCCGTACACCGCGTCAAAACCGGCGGCGAGCAAGCTCACGGAAGGCGACAATGGATCGAGTGCGAGGATCGTCGGATCTTGCGTGTCGACAACAAACAGATCGCGGTATTCTTCGGCCATAAAAAAGACTGCACTGTTTCGATTCTCCGCACGAGGTATGGTCCAAGCCCAGAACTCCGGGGGGATCATATGGGCCATGTCGCATCGGAAACCATCGACACCCTGCGCCTGCCAATATTCGATGACGGCATCGAGCTTCAACCAGGTATCCGGAACGGGTGCTTGGGGCGTTCGGGCGCTGGGAAAGTGTCGATAATCTGGAGTCTGTCCACGGAAATCATATCCGTAATTCAGCTTCACGGTTTCGTACCAGTCCGTCATATGGGGTGTCCAGGTAATGCGGTTGTTGCCCGTGACGCGGCCGATGGTGTGCTCACCTGCGAAGAGTCCGTCGCAATCCCCCTGGACGAGGCAAGTCGGGCTGATGGCTTGAGACGTCGCCCTATCAAACGTCGGGAGCCGAAGTGGCGGACCGCCGCCCTCATCATCGGGTCCCAGGTAGTAGAAATTGTTGGAAGGTTTGAGAAAGACCGTTGTATCGTCGGCCCGACCGAAATCCAATTCCGGCCGGATCGTGGAGCCGTAAGCCCTAGAGACATGGTTCGGCACCAGGTCAATGATGAGTTTCAGCCCTTTCCCGTGGATACGATCGACGAGGCTTCTGAATTCCGCTAAGCGGTTTTCAGGTTCGGCGGCCAGGTCCGGGCAAACATCAAAGTAATCTTTGATCGCAAACGGGCTCCCTGCCAAACCTTTCATGAGATCGGAGTCATGAGGCGCGAACCTCAAGTGTTGATAACCTGTTGTGCTCGCATGCCTGATAATGCCCAACAGCCAGACGTGAGTAAAATTCATCTCAACGAGCGAGGAAAGCGCAGCCTCATTGATGTCGGCGAATTTGCCGCAACCGTTTTCCGCAAGCCTCCCATTTGGTTTCCCTCCGGTATTACTGTTTCCAAACAAGCGGGGGAACAACTCGTAGATGCGAATACGCGAGGACGCATGGGATCTACGGATTCGTTTGCAGGAGACGCTTCCTCTGGCATCGCGCGTGAGTTGAAGAAAAGATCCGATTACCCGTTCGCCTCCTCCTGAAGCGGCACTCGGGTCCGTCGATCCCACCAGGACTCCCCACCCAGAGTTCTCGCCTAAGTCCTTGAGGTAAACAACAACGCGGAGCCGATCCGTTGCACCCAGGGGAATCGATAAGATCCAGCGGGATTCTCCGGGTACCTGGACATAGGTCGCATCTTTCGCGGCGGAGCGCTCACTCCACGAGTAATCTCGCCAAATCCGGGAATGAACCCGGCCGTTCACGACAGAAAACAGTGATTGGGCCGCGAAGGCAAGAACACAGTCGAGCCTTCCCAACCTGGTCCAAATGGAACGATTGGCGACCCCATACCGGCCCGGTCCTGTAGAGCAACATATAGGGAGTGCGATGCCGAACCCGAGTAACCGATCTTGAGAGACTCGGATTCCCAATGGATAGCGACCTCGCCGGTATTCCCGATTGGAAACGTATTGGGCGAGTACATGATCACCTCATTATCGTCACGGAAGTGATTACCAAGTCCGGAGCACACGGTCCGATATTCGCGCCAGCCAGATGAAGAACACCTTCCTTTCTCCGTCTTCTTACGATCCGATTGCCGAGATGTATCACAAGCTCTGGGCAGATTGGTATTTACCGGCTGCTCTACCCGCGCTGGAACGCTTGTTCTTTTCAAGAGTCCCGGAACGAGCCAAGGTTCTCGACGTCTGCTGCGGATCCGGGCACGTCACTCGCGAACTCATCACGAGAGGCTATTCGATTACCGCGGTCGACGCGTCGGCCGAACTAATTGCGATCGCCAGAAAGGATTGGCCCGGAGTGGACTGGAGGGTACAGGACGCGCGTCACATGGATGTGGGAAACGCGCAATATGGGGCGGCGATCTCCACCTTTGACTCCCTCAATCATCTGGCCAGCAGCAACGATTTAGAGCACGTCTTCAAGAGTGTTCATCGCGCCCTCCAGCCGGGCGGGCTATTCGTCTTCGATATGAACCTTGAAGAAGCTTTCCTTTCCGACCACCGGCGATGGACTGCGGAAGTAACGTCGGATTACGTCAGCCTGGTACGCGGGTTTTACGACGAACTGACCAAGGTCGCGCGAACGGAGCTGATCTGGTTTGTTCCCGCGGCCACACCTGATACCTGGCGACAGCATCGGAGCACGGTGGAACAGAGAAGCTTCCCGGAAGGGGAAATCACATCACTGCTTGCCAAGGCCGGTTTCGGCACAATCGAGGTGCTCTCAGCCGCTGACGCCGGCATGGCAGCCGATCTCGGTTACGGAAGGATCTTCATTAGCGCGCGGGCTTAGGCGTGCGGAAATACTCGGACGTCGATGCCCTCTGCCAGGCTGATAAGACGTTCCAGCTCTCCGCCAAACGCCCTCTCCCACCAGCTCTCGCGCCCTTTATGACCAATGTAAATCTGCGTGATGCCGCGTTGCCGCGCAAACGTCAGAATGGCGTCAACAAAGTCCTCGCCCTTTAGCGCGACAACCTCCGCGCCTTTCGCTTTGGCATACTCCACAGCAGTCATGACTCGAGCACGCTGATCTGATGACCAATCGGAGCAATTCATCTGAGCGGCAATGAGCTCGCCGTGAAAACGGTCCCGATTACGGGCTCCGCTTTCCAACATGCGAGGCGCATCGGCGCTGGGGGCCAGCCAAACGAGAATCCGCTCCTGCGTGCCCCACGACTGTTCAATCCCGTTGCGTTCCAGGTACCGGCCAAGTTGCTTGTCAACCACATCGGCAGCCAGCAACAGTGCGAGCTCACGGAGCTCCGAGAGCTGGTTCTGCGAAAGCAAGTGGGCCCTTACCGTACTCCCGTCATCTGCGATTGCCTTGCAGCTTTCGGGCGGAACATCCACCACCACGATTTCATCCGCTGTTTGAATAAAGCTGAGAGGAACCGTTTGGGCAATGTGCTTCCCCGTAATCGACTCCACTTGAGGGCGCATCTCGTCGATGTGCTGCAAGTTGACGGAGGTGATAACGGAAATACCCGCATCGAGAAGCTGTTCCACGTCCTGCCACCGTTTTTCATGTGGGAGGCCGGGAGGATTATCGTACGCCAACCCGTCCACCAGACAAACCTTGGGGCGTCGGTCAAGAATGGCTTCAACATCCATAGACGCGGTATTGCCAACCGTCTTCAATGGGATGACATCCATGCTCGCAACAATCTGCTGAAGTTCCGGCGATAGGCGCGGCTGGATCGCTCCAACAATCACGTCCTGTCCGCGCTCATGGCGCCGGCGTCCTTCGTCCAGCATACGGAAACTTTTTCCCACGCCGGAGGCATATCCAAAGAATACTTTGAGGCGGCCCCTTGCCTGGTGTTCTTCCTCCGATTGCAGTTGCTGGAGGAGCTGCTCTGGGGTCGGCTTCCGTTCAATGACAGCAGACACGAATCTATTATCCGATGTTTGAGCCTGAGATGGACGCTGTTGAGACATTAATCGCGGACAGGTCTCTAAGCCAGACCACAAGCGTGTGTTATGCTCCAGTTATCCGACGTTTGCCTGTCAGAAGGGGACGTAGTTCAGTTGGTTAGAACGCCGGCCTGTCACGTCGGAGGTCGCGGGTTCGAGCCCCGTCGTCCCCGCCACTCTGCCTCTAAAACTCATTGCTCTTGGTTTCGCGTTCTACCGGGACGGTTCTGTGTCGTCGGTGATACTAGAGACATGACACCCGGGCAAGCCCAGCCAAAACTTCAACTCACAAACACGCAGGACTACCGAGAGAGTTACGCGAACAGCGTTCAGATGCGGGTGAGCCTCTGGGATTTCTTTCTTATGTTCGGAACGGTTAACCAAACTGGTCCTGACGCGGTCACTATTCAGAATTTTCAAGGCGTCTACCTGAGTCCTCCCCAAGCCAAAGCGCTGTCCAACTTGCTCCAGCAGAATTTAAAGCAGTACGAAGCCGCCTTCGGCGAAATCAAGCTGGAAGCCCAGGCGCAAGGCGACGTAATCCAATAGTTCGCCTTCATGCCGACGCAGCGCCGGCCGCCCATGCCGAAACTCCCGCCACTGGCTCTGGGCAGGGTGGATTCGAGACGAAAACGCCCGTACTATCAGCTGATCTTTCTCTGTATCTTTGCGCTTCCATTGTTTGCCACGCATCTCGGTCTGCTGCGATTGCCGTTTTTCTGGGACGAGTTGGGCCAGTTCGTTCCAACGGCTCTCGATCTTTTGCGGGATGGCGCCCTTGTCGCCCATTCGGCAGTTCCGAACGTTCACCCGCCCGGACTCGAAGCGTACTTGGCGCTGGTTTATCGCTTGTTCGGATTTGGCATTGCGACCACCCGAGTTGCTATGCTCATCGTGGCGAGCGCCGGACTGCTCGTTTTGTTTCTTCTTTCAATCGAGTTGAGCAGGGGAACTAAAGGCGCGCCGGCTTTCCTGCCGCCTATTCTCTTGCTGGCTTCGCCGTTGTTTTTTACACAAAGCATGCTGGCCCAGCTTGATATGCCGGCAATGGTCTTCACGCTGCTCTGCCTGCTTCTCTTCATCCGGAAGCGATACGCGCTTGCGGCGCTCGCAACGGTCTTCCTGGTGCTCATCAAGGAGACTGGGATTGTTGTACCGGCAGTTTTCGTCATCGTTCTTCTTTGGCGGCGCTACTGGAAAGCGGCATTTTACTTCGCCGCGCCCTTTGCAATTCTGGGTGGGTGGTTGCTCCTGCTTCACCGGGGGACAGGCTACTGGCTGGGCGACCCGGGCTTTGCGCACTATAACGTCGCGTATGCGCTTCATCCGGTGCGTATCGCGATGTCTTTAAGCCGCAGGATCTATTACGTATTCCTGGCCGAGTTCCGATGGGTGGGCACTCTCGTCATCGTCCTCACATTGTTCAGGAACGAGCTACAGATCTTTCGCAGGCCGGAGTGGGTCGTGACGCTCGCCGTCAGTTCTTGCACGCTTGTGCTTGTGTCTGTGCTGGGAGGCGCCGAGCTCGAGCGATACCTGCTTCCGGTGCTCCCGATCTTTTATATAGTCGTGAGCCTAGCCCTAAGTTCAAGAAGACGATGGGTCGGAATCTCGGCAACGGCCGCTATCACGGTTGGTTTGGCCGTGAATCTCTTCTGGAATCCACCCTACCCATTCCCATTCGAGAACAATCTGGCGATGGTCGATTTCTTGCGTCTGCAACAGGCGGCTGCTGAATTCGCCCAACGGAGCTTCCAAGGGCGGAGAATCGCGACGGCGTGGCCTTATTCGCGCGCTCTTCGCAATCCCGAATTTGGCTTCGTCCAGCACAAACTGACTACCGTCGAAACAGGTGACTTCAGCTTCCGGTCTATTGCGGCTCTGCCGCCCGAGAGCTTCGACGCCCTGATCACCTACACGAGAACTTGGGCGCCTCGCGAAAGCGTCACATCCATACCGGTGATCCAGCACTTTCTCGAGCGCTACTACGGCTGGCGGCCGGAAATCACGGAGGAGCAATGCTCGCGATTGGACCTGCAGGCAGTGGCGTCCTGGAAATCCAGAGGACAGCAGATCACGATCTACGTGCACCGAAAATCTCCCAATCCTAACGGGTCTTTCTTGTAGCGCTCAGATGCCAGTCGCAAACTCGCCGTTCGCTGTTCGCAAGGCGTGGTGGGGCGTTGTGGTCCTGTTTCTTGTCCACGGCTTGGTCGTGTCTACCTGGATCTCCCGAATTCCGGCTATCCAAACAAAGCTCCAGCTATCCAATGCCGTGCTCGGTTTGACGCTTCTGAGTTCGGCAATCGGAGCCGTGGTCACCATTCCCGGCGTGGGCTATCTGATCAGCCGGTTCGGCAGCAGGCGCGTCTGTACCTTAAGCAGCATCGCGTTTTGCGTGGCTGTTGTCCTGATGGGGTTTGCCGTCGACGCGGTGACTCTTGCCGCTGCGCTCTTCGTTTTCGGGGCGCTCGCAGCCGCCATGGATGTGTCCATGAATGCGCAAGGTGTGGAAGTGGAGAAAGGCTTGGGGCGGCCGACTATGTCACGCTTCCACGGAATGTTCAGTCTCGGAGCCATGGCCGGCGCTGCCGTTGGGGGCACTGTTGCCGCCAGCGGCATTAACCTTCCACTGCACTTCGGGTTCAGCGCCTTCGCGAACACTCTGGTTGTTCTGCTCGTAGCGCCCTTGCTGATGAGCGACATCCCGCATTCAACCGAACGCGAGCACAGGCTTCCCTTCCGAAAGATTCCGAGAGTTCTCCTCGCGCTCAGCGCCATTGGCTTCTGTATTCTTCTCGCCGAGGGTGCTATGGCCGATTGGACGGCCGTATACCTGAAGCAAGTCTTACGAGCGGGCCCGGGGATTGCTGCGGCAGGCTATTCAGTGTTCTCGGGTGCTATGGCCGCGTTTCGATTCTTGGGCGATTTCATCACAGAAAGGCTTGGGCCACTCCGGACAGTGCGGACCGGGTGCCTGGTAGCCGCAACCGGCTTGTTGTACGCGCTTGCGGCGACTTCTCCGGAATGGTCTATGCCAGGTTTCGCTGCTGCGGGAGCGGGGCTCTCGGTTATCATCCCACTGGTGTTTGGCTCCGGTGGCCGCGTCCGGTCCGTGAGTCCCGGCCCCGGCATTGCCACCGTGACCGGCATCGGCTACGTGGGTTTCATCGTGGGACCGCCGAGCATTGGGTTTGCATCGCAGATTGTCACACTCCGGTACGCGCTTGCCATCGTTGTGGCCTGTTGCCTCATCGCCTCACTGCTGGCCGGCTTTATGCGCGAACTTGAACAACGGCCCACCGAAGCGGTAGAGCCTGCGGCGACGTAATCATTTGCCGGTCAGACGGATACTTTCGGCATACCCAGTCATTTCCAGATAACCGACCCCGGACACGTTTCGCGATCCCATACGACCCGCGTACTCCACTGCTCCTTCCCAATAAGTGGGCGAAACCGGTTCTCTGCTGAAGAGCTCCTGATCACGAAGCTGTGTCTGCTGGGTCAAATCGAGTTGTAACGAGGGAACGCTGATACGCCAGCGCACGGGATAGCGCTCACCCGATGCGGCACTCTGCCACCACTCGAGCGGTGTGAGTGCAAATTCGGAGCCGCGCAGAAATCGCGAGGATCCCTTCTCGTCTACGTATGTCCCCGAAGAGAATTTCTCCGAATTGGCGTCCTTCCTTCGTAATCTGTAGAGCATAAGCTCCTGTCCCGTATCGAGTTGGACTGCAAACCAATCCCAACCAGTGAGCTGATTGTCGGACGGCTCGGAAAAAAATTCGTGATCCATCCAGCTGCTGCCATGCACGGCATAGCGTTTGCCTTTCCAATCCAGAGTTCCCGAACTCGCGATTCTCGTGAACGAGATGTACTGGGAAGCTTCACCGGGAAATGGTCCCTTCACACTCACGCCATTCTGACCGTGAGTAATGGGTGGTTTCGTGGGTTTGAGCTCTAGCCGGAGTGTTGCGGCCTCCGCCACCGCCTGTAGCTCCTGCACTCCGGAGCGTTCATGCACCCACCGCACCTGCCAATTGCCATTCCAGTAGCGGCCGTGCGTTTCTTCGGCCCCGGCGAGACCCGGACCCCGGCGATTCAGACGCTTCGTATGGAAAAACTCACGCCCGTCCAGGTCCGTAAGCGCGAAATGCGCCAGGTACATCTGGTCGGGCCGCCAAGTCGGGGGAAGCTCGGATGCGTTCTCCAGCTGCACAGCCTGACGGAAGAACGTGAGTTCGTATCCAAAGCGATGCCCATCCTCGGCGCGGAGGTTTCCCGTGTAGTACCACCATTCGGTTTGGAAGTCGTTGTGAGCGAAGTGGTCTCGCGGGAAGGAATAGGGATAATTTGCACGAGCAGTTTTCCACACCCGTGCATCGAAGGCCCAAGCAAGCCCTGTTCCGAGAGCAAGCAAGGAAACGACCACGCGTTTACTGTTCATGGATCGCCTCGATCGGGTTCAGGGCGATGGCTTTCTGCGCTGGATAGAAGCCCGCGATAACCGTGGCGATGAAAACACCCGCAACGGCGGACAAGAGCAATCCAGCAGGCCAGTGGAACTGAATTGTCCAGCCGAAGGACTGTTTGTTGATGACGAAGATCAGGACAAGCGAAAGGAGTGTTCCTAAGACAACACCGATCGCGTTCGCGACAATTCCCAACAGCCCCGCTTCGCAAAGAATAACTCTCCGGATCTGGCTCTGGTCTGCACCGAGGAAGCGAAAGATAGCCAGCTCGCGACGACGATCGATGACCATCGCGAGCAAAGAGCCCGCAATGCCCATAACGGCTACAAAGATAGCCACGATTTCCAAAGCATAAGTGATCCGAAACGTGCGGTCGAAGATCTGGATGGCGGCCCGGCGCAAGGCCGAACTCGGAAACACCAGCACCGCATGCCCGCTCACGATCTGCGTGATACCAGCTCTCACGCTGTCAGCACTTGCACCCTGGTCCAGATAAACAGCAAGCGTCGAGAGCGCGCGATCGGGAAGGTACTTCAACAACGTTGCACGGTCAACGACAACATAGCCTCGCTCCGTCGAGTAATCGTAGTAGATCCCAAGCACAGTCAGCTTTCTAATTGCTTCCCCGATGGGCAACCGCAACTCCGTGCCAAGCGCTATGTGGTGTTTGTTGGCGAACGGCTCGCTGACGATGGCGAAGTCACCACGGGAGAGCCGGGCGAGAATTGCATCCGCATCTTCTCCGGGTAGAAATCGCGTAGCGGCCCTGCCCTTCAACTTGCTCGCTTCGCTTCCGGCCAGGTTCGCTGGGAGGCCTTCGTACGAAATCGGATAGGAGCGAAAACGGTCAACTGCGGCAACTCCTGGCAGTCCCTCAATGCCGTCGGCCAGATCAGCACTCATAACCGGATATCGATCTGCGGCACCCGGGGCAGCCGGCCGTAGGTAAAAGTCAGCCTGCAGCTCGTTGTCCATCCAGACTCGGACCGTATCGCGGAAGCTGCCAACCATGATGCCGATGCTTGCCGTCATGGCAACGGCCGTGGCTAACGCGGACGTCAGCACCGATGTTCGCGCAAGCGAAGCCCGTAATGAGCGCGTTGCGATTCCAGCTTCAACGCCAAACACTCTCGCGATCGGCCCTTGCGTTCGAGCCACAAATTGAACCCAGATGTTCGGCACGGCCAAGGAAACCCCCGCCACCAGCAGAATGACGGCTAGATACCCGAAGATAGGCTTTCCATAGATCGGGCCTGGCAGCGTGAAGATCAGCCCGGCGAAGAGCATTGCCACCGCCACATAGATACTAGAGCGAGACCGAACCGCCGTTAGATATTGCTCCCGTCCTCTCGCCATGGCTTCTGTTGGCGGAATCTGTGCTGCTTCCCACGCAGGTGCGAGGGCCGCAAGAAGAGACACCCCCAACCCGAGACAAATTCCCGTAGCGAGTGCGACGGGCCCGAACTGGATTTGGGCCGGAACACTGCTGACATAGAGGGATTGAACGGTAGTTCCGATCAACTGAACGGCTCCAAGCGCCAGGAGCCTGCCGAGGAGCAATCCTACAGCAGTCCCGGCAATGGCAAGCGCCAAAGCTTCCGCTAGAAACCCGCAACCTATGATGAGTTTGGAACCGCCGAGCGCCCGTATGACTCCTATCTCAGTCCGGCGGCGGACAACAGAAATCGAGATGGTGTTGTAAATGAGAAACCCGCCGACTACCAGCGCGATGTAGCTCAGGACGTGCAGATTCCACCGGAAAGCGGCCAGCATCTTTCGGTTCTCATCCGTCCTTGACCCGGCGGGAGCGACCTCGGCAGAAGTAGGGAGGAAGCGGCGCAACGTACCGCGCCATTGCTCAGATGAGGCGCCCTTCGGGATGGCGACTTCGATGCTGTCCACCCTTCCGCCCTGCCCCGTAAGCATTTGGGCGAACCCAATGTCGGCCACGATCACCCGATCTTGGTCGACACCCTTAACCCTGGGAAGCAAACCGGCCACTTTGACCCGACGCATCCTGTCATTGATCAGGATCTGCACCTCCTCACCCGCGTTCAGTCCAGTGCTGTGGCCCGCCCAGACGTTGTCTGCGAGGTCCTCCACAGACTTCAAGGGAGCAAACTGGCCATCCGAAGCGCCGCCCATGCTTTGCCCAATCAGATCTACGCCGAAGAACGGTATGGCTTCGCCCCGGCCGCGGACGAACGCGAAACTCTCGATGCGTGGCTTGAACACGAGTGGATACGGAAGTTGGACAAGCTTGCCCAGCAGCTCTTCGTTGACGCCACCCGTAGACGTAATGATCAAGTCTGACTTCCCTGCTAGCGACTCAAGAGACGACCGGAAGCTTCCGGCCGCGGCGTCACCCGCAAGATCGATCGCGACCACAACGGCAACCCCGAGGGCAACTGCAAGCACCGTGAGGCTCGTTCGCATTGGTTCGCGGCGCAGCGGTCGTAGAATCAGCCTGGTAACCAGAGCGAGTAAGTTGCTCATACCGGAGTTCGAGCGGGTTCGGCGCTTTCCAGGGCGACAATGCGCCCGTCTCTCAGCCGTACGATTCGGTCCACAACGGCCGTGCCCTCCGCGCTATGTGTCGCCATCACAACCGAGACTCCAAAATTTTCCGCTGTTTTCCGCAGCAGCTGCAACACTAGCTCGCCCGTTCCGCTATCGAGGTTGCCCGTCGGTTCATCGGCGAGCAGGATTTGAGGCGAGCCCGCCAGCGCTCGAGCGATTGCAATTCGCTGCTGCTGACCACCCGAGAGCTGATGCGGATAGCGGTCGGAATACGAATCCATTTCAACCCAGCGCAAACGCTCGAGCGCTATGGCACGGCTCTGAGGTTTTCGCGCCAGCAACAGGGGAAGCTCAACATTTTCGAGCGCGGTTAATGTATGGAGCAGTTGAAAGGACTGAAAAACGAATCCGATCTTGTCGCGGCGCATGCGTGTGAGTGCGGTGTCGTCCAACCGGGCAGTATCAATGCCGTCGATCAACACAGTTCCAGATGTCGAAAAGTCCATCGCGCCGCAGAGATTCAACAGTGTTGATTTCCCACAGCCGCTCTTGCCGACCAGCGCTACAAATTCTCCCGGACTGATCACGAGCGAGATATCGTCCAGCGCTCTTGCCTGGATTCCTCCGGTCTCGTATATCTTCGTAACGTTCAGAAGCTCCACCTGCGCCATGTTTTCAGGATCTCAGGGGCTACACTCGAAAGTGCTTGCCTACCATTCTCGTCACCGGAGGAGCCGGTTACATCGGTTCCCATACGCGCTATTTCTTAGAAAAACAAGGATACTCGGTCCTGGTCGTCGATAACCTGAGCCGTGGCTATCGCGAGGCTGTTCCGCCCGCGATTCTCCAAACCCTCGACTTGCGCGAAACAGAGAAGCTTGCCGAGTTAATAAGCAAACATCGGGTAGAGGCAGTCATCCATTTCGCGGCATACATCGCGGTTGGAGAATCCACCAAAGATCCTCTGCTCTATTTCGAGAACAACGTGGGGGGCTCGCTCTCGCTACTCGAGGCCATGATGAAGGCGGGTGTTAAACGCCTGGTTTTCTCGTCTACGGCGGCCGCGTATGGGACACCCGTCCGAGTGCCGATTGTAGAAGACGAACCGTATGCACCCATCAACCCATACGGGGAATCGAAGGTGATCGTCGAGAGAATGCTCGAATGGCTGGATCGCTACCAGGAGTTCCGCAGCATTCGTTTGCGCTATTTCAACGCGTGCGGCGCGGAACCGGAAGCCGGACTGGGGGAGCGTCACGAACCGGAAACGCACTTGATCCCGCTGATTTTGCGAGCCATCCAGACGGGCTCGCCTGTCACCCTCTTTGGCGACGACTACCCCACCGACGACGGAACTTGCATTCGGGATTACATACACGTGAGCGACCTGGCCGACGCGCATATTTTTGCCGTCGAACACCTACTGAAAGGCGGCGCCTCCAACGTGTTCAACGTGGGAACGGGCTCGGGACATTCCGTCAAAGAGGTCGTGTCTTCTGTGGAACGGGTGACGGGTAAAAAGGTGCCATTCACCATGGGTCCCCGGCGAGAAGGCGATCCGGCGTCTCTCGTCGCAGATTCCAGCAAATTGCAAAAGACACTGGGGTGGAAACCGCAACGGGCGGATTTGGACAGGATCGTTTCAGACGCCTGGAAGTTCGCCCAATCTCTTGTTTAAGCGAACAAACGCAGACGATCTGCTGTCTCGGCTCCGGGCCGAAAGCCCGGAAACACCGTCGCGAGTTCGCCGTTCCCTAATTGCGTCGCGACCACCTGAGACAGCACTGCTCGGAAATCGGTCGTCACATTAAGATCGCGGCCTTCGTAGAGCTGCTCGGTCGCGAGCCCGGGCCACGTACCATGGACGCAGCCGCCTCGCACCTGTCCGCCTAAGACGAACATGATGTTAGCGTGTCCGTGGTCCGTGCCGCGGTTGCCGTTTTCTCTCGCGGTGCGCCCGAACTCGGACATGGTCACAACCGTGATGTCATCCATCCGGTCGCCCATGTCGCGCGAGAAGGCCGCGATCGATTCACCGAAATCGCGCAGGAGATTCGCCAATTGGCCGGTATGCGGCTGGGGGCCGACTTCGTTCACGTGGGTATCCCAGCCGCCAACATCGGTAAACGCAACCTCCAGGGCTACATCTGCCTTGATGATCCGGGCAATCTGCACCAGGCTTTGACCGAGCCTTCCGTTGGGATATTCGGCATTGTTCGCGGGACTATATGGCTTCTTATGGATGGACTGCATCATGCGAACGGCTTCAAAAGTCTCTCGGGCAGTCCCATTGAGAATGCGATCGGCAGACGCACCATAGAGGCTCTCGAACACTGAGGCCGCTCGTGCATCTTTCAGCTGAAAATCGCTGATGCTGCTTAAAGCGAGAGCCTCATTCCTTCCGCGAAGCGAACGCGGCAAATCCGATCCAATGCTGACGGCGCGCAGGGCAGAAGGAGTGACTTCATGCCTGAGCGCTCGATTCAGCCAGCCATCGCTCGTCGCCTTCAGGCCAGGTGTTCCCGACTCCATGTAATCCTGCGCGTCAAAATGCGATCGCGTCGGGTCGGGCGAACCCACGGCTTCAACAATCGCCAAGTGCTTCTCATCCCAGAGAGGCTTCAGGGACCGGAGAGCCGGGTGTAATCCAAAGTGCCCATCCAGATCGATCACGGCGTCCTCGGTTCCATTCGGGCGCCGAATAGCGATACTCGGGCGCATAGCGTAGTAGGCAGATTCGCCGTGCGGAACCACCACGTTGAGGCCATCGACTGCCCCGCGCTGAAAAATGGCGATGAGCACCTTCTTGCGTTGCCCCGGAGCGTCCTTCGCGAACACAGCGCGTGTGAGCCATGTCGGCACAGACCCCAACCCGACCATGGCCAAACCCGAATTCTTAAGAAAGACTCTTCGTGATGACATTTGCTTGCTTCTCCCGAAACGGTTTATCGATGTTGGAACTCCGGGGCTCCAAGCGTGACACCGGCGATCAGGCTCGGGATTTGTGCCTGCGGCGCCTTGGCGGTGGACGCGACTGGAAGGCGCACCCCCGCCTCGTTCACCACTTTGCCTATAGCCGACTTTGTTTCCGGGCTGAGATCTCGCTGCAGCAGCGATTGCGCAAACGCGAGTGGGTCGTTTGCGGAGGCCTGC
>JBJMGJ010000135.1:0-5449 GCA_045807965.1 Bryobacteraceae bacterium
GCGCTTCGGGGAACCCGCCCGTGCATTGTCCGCTGTCTCATTCGGCATGATGACCGTCATGATGAGCGGCATCAACATGTACTCGATGGCTCTCGTCATGCGCATCATTCTCGGATGGGACATCAATTTCAGCATCTGGGTCTCCTCCGTCACCGTGGCTGCTTACGTGTTCCTGGGCGGTTTGCTTTCGGCGATCTTCAACGAAGTTCTCCAGTTCTTCCTGATCTGGCTGGGCGCAATCGTTATCTCCATTCTCGGACTGATCGAGGCCGGAGGCTGGCATGGCATGGTCAACCGCATTCACCACAACTTTCCCGGCCAGGACTACACACATATGTGGAGCGGCCTTGGTTCGTTCACCGCGAATCCGATGGGAATTCACTGGACGGGCATCGTTCTCGGTCTAGGCTTCGTCATTTCGTTCGGCTATTGGACGACTGATTTTCTTGTCGTCCAGCGGGTTTTGTCGGCGAGAGATCTGCGAAGCGCGAAGATGGCGCCCATCCTTGGCGCCGCGTTCAAAATGTGCGTACCGTTCATCGTTATTCTGCCGGGTCTGCTGGCGCTCGCTGTACTCCCCGAGAAACTCGTCGGTGAATCACAGGTGAACACAACCGCACATACGTATAACGAAGTGCTTCCCATCATGCTGGCCCGGTACTGTGGGCCCGGTCTCCTCGGTTTGGGCATTACCGCCTTGATTGCAGGATTCATGTCGGGTATGGCAGGCAATGTCAGCGCCTTCGCCACCGTTTGGACCTACGACATTTATCGAGCGCTCATCAGGAAGGATGCATCCGACGCTCACTACGTCTCCATGGGCCGCTGGTGCACTGTCATTGGCGTGCTGGTCAGTATCGGAACGGCGTATTTCGTGATGCAGTTTCAGAGCATCATGGATTACGTCCAGGCTCTTTTCAGCTTTTTCATCGCCCCGCTATTCGGCACCGTTATTCTGGGGATGTTGTGGAAACGTGCGACGGGTCCCGCGGGATTTTGGGGACTGCTTGCCGGAACGGTTTCGTCCATTGCGATGTTCGCCTGGGTACAACTGGATCACAGCGCTCTGCGCTACATCGCGTTTTCCACGAATGCGCGCGATATGGCGGAAAACATGTACCGTGCGCTCTGGTCGTGGATCATCTGCGTCGGGGTCACGGTAGCTGTCAGCCTGGCAACGAAACCCAAGCCGGATTCCGAACTCGTCGGATTGGTCTACGGCGCGACCGAAATCCCGTCGGACGAAGGCGTACCGCTGCTTCAACGGCCTATCTTCTGGGCTGTTGTCGTGTCGCTAGTCTTCGCCATCCTGAACATCATTTTCTGGTAGGAACAACATGCACGGCACAGGCTTTCTTTCCATCTGGTTTTTCATCGGCATCCTTCTGACGATTTACGGTGTGCTGATTACGGCAACCGGTCTTTACGAGTTGGTTTCGCCGCCTGCTCACCCTCCCGTCTTGGCCGAGTTGCACGCGAGCATCTGGTGGGGAATCATCCTGCTGATCATTGGCCTGATCTACTTCATCAAGTTCTTCCCGAAGAAGTCGAAATCGGGAGAATAGCAGGCCGGGGCTCATGAGCACAGTTGTTGCTGGTGTTGATTTCGGAACGCTCAGTGTAAGAGTCTCGATCTTCGATCGGGATAAGGGACGGTTGGGAGCCGCAACGGCCGAATACGCCCTTCATCGAAGCCGGAGCGATCCGGACCAGGCCACCCAGAGTCACTCAGACCACATGGCCGCGCTCGCGAGCGCTATGTCCAAAGCACTTGCTTCGTCCGGCGTGCAAGGCGCGAGCTTGCGCGCTATTGCGCTTGATACCACGGGGTCTAGCGTCATTCCCGTGGGCGAGAACCTTGAACCGCTCGACGAATACTACCTGTGGTGCGACCACAGGGCCTGGAAAGAGGCGGCGGAGATCACCCGAAAGGCACATGAGTTCGGCCTGGCCGCAATTCAGTGGTGCGGCGGGGTGTATTCCTCGGAATGGGGATTCTCTAAACTCCTCCATTGGCTTCGGCATAACCGGGATCGCGCTGACAAGCTCGTTTCAGCGTTTGAGCATTGCGATTACGTCGCTGCAACTCTTTGCGGAATTCGAACGCTTGAGGAAGCTCCGCGCAGCATCTGTGCCATGGGCCACAAATGGATGTGGAACGAGGCTCTCGGCGGGCTGCCTCCGGAAGAATTTCTGACGTACGTGGATCCGCTTCTGACCGGCGTTCGGGCGAAGTTGTCCGGCCGCTATCTGAAGTCGGACTCGATTGCGGGCACCGTTAGCGATGAGTGGGCGGAAAAACTGGGACTATCACCCGGCGTTGTCGTTCCGATTGGCGCCTTCGACGCGCATTGGGATGCGATCGGCGCCGGGATCCGCCTGGGCGATGTGGTTAACGTCGTGGGCACTTCCACCTGCATCATCGGCCTAAGCGATCAACCGAATCTGGTTCCTGGCGTGTGTGGGGTGGTCTCTGGCTCCGTCTACCCACAGCTTACCGGCATTGAAGCGGGTCTCTCGGCGGTGGGCGATCTCTTCGAGTCCATCGCGCGCAGAGCCGGGTCGAACGCCGGATCCCTGTCGCAGGAAGTGAAATCGTATCGCGCGGGCCAAACCGGCCTTCTCCGCTTTACTTGGGACAACGGAGACCGGACCGTACTCGTCAACCCGGAATTGGGTGGAATGACGCTCGGCTGGCACCTGACCTCGACACCCGCGGATGAGCTTTTTGCCGCCATCGAGGGTACTGCCTTTCACACGCGCATCATCCTCGAGCGAATGGAAGAAAACGGCGCCCAGATCCATCGCATCATCAATGGCGGCGGTATTCCGCAGCGGAACGACACGTTGAACCAGGTTTACGCCAATGTCTTGAAAAAGCCGATCCTGGTTCCGGCGGGAGACGTCACGAGTCTGGGCTCGGCCATCTTCGCGTTCCAGGCCGTGAATACCTTCGCCTCCATTGAGGCCGCGCAGGACGCTCTCTGCCCGAAGTTCCGGGTGTTCGAACCCGAAGCGGAGAGCGCAGCCGTTTACGACCGTTTGTATCCGCTGTATCGGAAGCTCTACTTCGGATTTGGAGCGCACGATTCCACTCCCGTTGCCATGGGCGATGTGCTGCCATGGCTTCGTAAGATGGCGATAGAAGTCCGACAGAATTCATGAAGCTCCTCAGTTTACGCGAAGAAGTACTTCAAGCAAATCTGGATCTGGTTCGCAAGGGTCTGGTTCTTTTTACCTTTGGAAATGCCAGCGGCTATGACCGTCAATCCGGCCTGGTCGTGATCAAGCCCAGCGGTGTGTCCTACGATACCATGATGCCGGAAGATCTCGTCATTACCGACCTGCAGGGCCAAATGGTCGAAGGAACGCTGCGGCCCTCCTCCGATCTAGCCACGCATTTAGCTCTTTACCAGGCGTTCGAGGGAGTCGGCGGTGTGGTTCATACTCATTCCCGGTATGCGACGGCTTGGGCGCAAGCAGGCAGGCCAATCCCCTGTCTGGGCACGACACACGCTGACTACTTTCAGGGTGCGATTCCGGTCACCCCCTCCATGGCGCCCGAGGAGATCAAAGATCAGTACGAGTGGAACACCGGCCAGGTGATTGTCAGGCGATTTAAGGATCTCGATCCGCTCGCGACCCCGGGGGTTCTCGTGCAAGGGCACGCGCCGTTCTGCTGGGGTAAAACGCCCGCGGACGCTGCTTACAATGCGGCTATCGTCGAGGAAGTAGCACACATGGCATATCTCACTGTGACGATCAACCGAGAAGTCGCCGGATTATCCGACACTCTTCGCGACAAGCACTTCCTCCGTAAGCACGGTCCCGCGGCTTATTACGGTCAAAAATCCTAGCAGCTTGCGGCACTTGCGAATCGAAGCTTACAGGTGAACTCGACCGTCTCCGTCGCCTCTCGTGATGTGCATCCGGTTTTCGCCGCCGGGTGAAGATCGGATCGCGTCCGTGAGGCGTTTCGACGTGCCCAGAAGATAATTGGACGGGCCGCGAGAGAATCCGGCGACTTCAAAAGCTTTCACCCACTCCGCATGGCTGTGATTGACCAGCGCCAGATCGCAGCCCATCAGCCCTAATTGGTGGTCAACGAGCGCGGCCGTGTCCGCTTCCGCGCCCTCGAGCGCGACGCAATCGAGAATGGATCCCACCCGCATATTGCCGAAGTAGCGATTGTTCTTCATGCGCGTATCGAAGCACACGCCCCAGCCGACCGGGTCACTTCCCCGCTCGACGAGGAAGATGCGGGTCCTCGGATCCGTGGCCGGATACATCCATTCCAGGCTCTTACGATCACGTTCGACGGCGAACGAACATCTCTCCCGAGCCCGGGACCATAACTCGTCCGCCCACTCTCCCCAGATATGCTCACGTCGTATCTTCGCTTTCGGCCGAACCCCCGAGCGCTGTTTGAAGGCGATTGCGACTGCTCCTAATCCGGTCCAGCGCGCCAGGTCAGCAGCAACGCGTTTCGGTGCGCTCGATCGAAGAGGTTGTAGCTCACGAAGGAATGCGCCCGCGTTATGCACGCGGTACAGGAAAGGAATGTCCGTCAACGTCCAGCCCGCCGCCGTCAACAAACGAGGTAACGGGTTGGAGCGCGACCCCATACCGACGATGTACGCCGCCGGGCTGCGATTCTGCATGAAGCGGACGATTTGTAAACCGACGGCCGCGTATCGGCTGTCAGCGATCCCCTCCGATAACGGCGATTGGTAATTGAGAGCGCGTACGGCCCCACCGTTCAGCCAGCCCGGCTGATCGAGTTCAATCACGCCGCCCCGGACTGCCTCGGAATCGGTTGCGAGAAACTGTTGCCGTCGGATGGATGATTCTGATTCTTCTTCCTTCGTCAATTCTTCCGAAAGCAGAAAGGCCGTCAAGGCATGTCGCTCCTGCAACCGTCTATTGAAGTCTGCGATGGCAGCAGAGTACCGCGGAGAGCTTGGAACGAATGTCAAGGGCATGGAGAAAGGACGCGGATGTCTAACGCTACTGCCTTACGAGGTTCCGCGAAACAACTTTTCCCAGAGCCAACGTGTTTCGAGCGACCGGCGCGAGCGCGCGTTCAAAACAGCTGCGCCATTTCTTATCTTTAGAAAATCAAGAAGCGTTGAGACAGGCACAAACCATCCGGGTTTCTTCGCAATCCGTTCCATCAACCGTCGAAACTCGGGGTTCAGTTCGCGTGTTGATATCCGAAAAGCAAAGTTCCGGCAGTACTGAATCCGTTGTTGACAGACATCGCCCCAAAAAGCGCGATGCCCCGGCACGTCGCCGAAGAAGCGGCCTTCGTTCGTCCAGCGCGTCGTCAGGTTGTAGACGAGCCGCCGCCAGCCACCCACTCGAGCACTTCCCCAGTAGATGGCCTCCTCGTTGTAGTGATTGGCCATTGATCGCGGGAAGTGGCCGAAGTATTCCCGGAACGCATCGA
>JBJMGJ010000136.1:0-7005 GCA_045807965.1 Bryobacteraceae bacterium
ATCGCCAGGATAGCTTCCAATCGCTGTTCTGCGGATTCGACTGTGGCAGGTGTCACGTACTATGTTCCCGGTCCCCACCAGCAGACACGAGAAGAGAAGCCGGGAACCAAACACCAATGACTTTCGGCTGAACGCGATCATCTTCAAAGGGCAGACTTCACCTTCCGCGAGACTGCCCATTGCGCGGTCAACAGGATCGTCCCACAGATCGAGCGCACGCCGGCTTCTATGCAACGCACCGCAGGCACTACCGAGAGATGCGTTAAATGACTGAAAGAGCCTGCGCCGATATCTTGATTTGCCCTCGTGTGACGAGGGACGTTATCACAAGTAACCATACGACTGCGCGATCGTAAACTGCGGAACGTCTTCCCCTCGGAGTAGAGCCACTGTTCCTGAGTCCACTCACTTCGATCCGGGTCAAACGTTTTGGTGAACTCGCTGGAGGCGCGCTTGTCCGAGGCCCGGAAGATTGCTGCCAAAGCAGTCCCCTGTTTGAGGGTGTAGTTGGGGCGCTTACATAGACCACAGTCCTTTTCCGACCAAAGGAGATCGCCATCCGGTTTGGATTTGTTCCGACCGAATACGCGCACCACTTACTCCAGCCTGGCTCACACGGGAGGGCAAGAAATTTCGGCTCCGAGGGACTTAGATGGCCTGCGGGTCGGGGTGGATCCACGGGGTACGGTACGGTCGAGCAAGCAGCTGATTTGCCTCCGGATCATCCGCAACCTGCTCTTGCCGGGGGTCCCATCGCAATGTGCGGCCCAGCTTCATGGCATTGTTCGCAAGGATACAAGACGCTGTCGAAACATATCCTTCTTCTATGGTTGAGACTGGCTTCGAGCGCGTATCGATGGCATGAAGGAAGTTCTTCATGTGATTGCGAACAGCCGGCGCAACGTGCCGTTCCAAATCCTTTTCGGTTCGGTCTTCCGGATACTGTTCAAACTCATACGTAACGTCTTTGTGAACAGGTTGGCCTTTGGACGGCACGTAGTCGTAACCGAAGACTCCGACTTTGAGCGTTCCTTTATCGCCGTAGAATGTTGCGCCCCATGGATATTTCGGATCGACCGCTTCGCCCCAGCTGCGATGCTCCCAAACTACCCTGACCTGCGGCAACTCAAAAGTTGCGGTTTGTGTGTCCGTGATGTTCGCCTTACTCTTCTTGTCCACCAGGATGCCGCCGGTCGATGCGATGCGCGTCGGCCACCCAAGTTTTAACATCCATCGCGTCATGTCGAACATGTGTACACACATGTCGCCGACAATGCCGTTCCCGTATTCAGTGAACGCGCGCCAACTCCGAGGATGCACGAGGCTGTTGTAGGGCCGCAGAGGCGCTGGTCCGGTCCACATGTCGTAGTCGAGATTCGCCGGCGCAGCAGTATCGGGCGGGTTCTCCGTCGCACGCATATGGTAAAAGCAGCAGATATCGACGTGAGCGATAGTTCCGAGCGCGCCCGAGTCGATGTATCGTTCTTTCGCCTCCACAATGTGCGGCGTGCTTCGCCGTTGCAGTCCCACTTGAACGACGCGCCCATATTTCTTGCCTGCGGCGACCATGGCTTGGCCTTCACTCACGTCGACACTAATGGGTTTCTGTACATACACGTCCGCGCCTGACCGGACTGCCTCGATCATGATCAGCGCGTGCCAGTGATCCGGAGGCGCCACTAACACGATGTCCAGGTCCTTACCCCGCAGCATCTGGCGGAAATCGCTGAAGGTTCGGGGCTTCTTTTTCGATTGCTGGCGCGACGCTACGATGTCGGCTGCTTCGGACAGCATAGTGCGGTCCACGTCGCACAACGAGACTACCTCGACGGGAGCGACCTGGATGAGACGCAGCAGATCTATCTTGCCGTACCATCCGCAGCCGATCAGTCCTACTCTCCGGGTTTTTTCCTGCGCAAACGCATGCGTGCCCGAGTGCAAAGCCCAACCGGCCGCAGCGCCGTTCTTTAACCAATCACGTCGATTCATTCGCCTCAGCTCCTGTGATCCGCGGGTTCTGCAAGATTTTATCGCTAGCTCTCAAAAGCGCAATTCAATTTTGTCTGTCAGGGATTCTTATTCATCTGCATCTCACTGACGAACACGCGCTACGGGCGCGGGAAAGGGATGCTGTTTATGCATTGGCTTTGGACACTCATTATTGGATTAATCATCGGAGCAGTAGCGAAGTTGTTGATGCCGGGGAAAGATCCGGGTGGGATCATCATCACGATGCTCCTCGGTATTGCGGGATCGCTGATTGCGACCTATTTAGGGCAGGCAATCGGCTGGTATCCGCCTGGATCTCCGGCGGGATTCATCGCTTCTGTCATCGGTGCGATGCTACTTCTTTTCATATACAGGCTGTTCGCCAGAAGAACTACGGTGTAGAGGCGGGTAGTTAAGAAGTCCAGAAGCATTGTGGCGCACAGTGTGGCGGCCCTAGTTGTTGGGGAACAAGCCACGCTGTGCGCCGCTTTTGTTTAGAAGCGCAGTTTCAGACCGAACTCATTCCGGCGTGGCGCTCCCGCTAAGGTGATCGACCTGACCACGGGAAGATTGACGTTCAGGGACGGCTTGGTCCGTTGATGTAGCAACGTACCAGGCGCGCTTATGGATTCTTCGCCGCAGCCTTCTGCCGCATCGCCACACTGCGAGCATCAGATGCCGCCTGGACCGATTGTCTGGCCTCATCGGTAACGTTCTTCAGGTCCTTCTTCGCGTACGCGGCCTCGGCCTGGCTAAGGTACTGCTGTGCTCGGCCCAATGTCTCGGGCGCGGCCCGCTCCGCTCCGTCTGCTTTCGCGATCTGCATTGCATTGCGAGCCTGGTACAAGGCGACGATGGCTTCATATTCATCCATCGAGACACCGCCGGGATTCTTCATGGAAGCGGAAGGCAACTGTGCCGGCTTGATGTTCAGCGTGTACTGACCGCGAGGCAGGAGCTCGTATTTCGCTTCTACTTCTTCCACGCGTCCCACCGTGTCGGGCCGCACAGCGCTTTCCATCACCACAACATCGCTTGGATACGGAACAGAGAAGTAGGGTTCGGCCGTAATGAGAAGTCCGAAAGTGGAGTACGGCGAAGTGATGTGCATTCCCGCTTTGTCCGAACCGTTTGCGATGACTTCGCCAAGGTTGGTTGCGCGGCCGTCGGGCGAAATAGCCCAGAGAACATAAGTCAGGAATTCTGTTCCGAACTGGGTGGGCGCTGAGAGGTGCCGAATGCTCAGATCAATCTTCGTATAGCCGTTCTTCACTTCTACCGTCGCTTTCCCTTCCGCTTTCGGGAGAAGCACCGTGCCTTTCAGGTCGATCTCCGTCGGCCCTCCGTGGCGCTCGAAGTTAACAGCCTCAAGCGCTCGCTGCACGACGGTGATCCTGTAGATCGGTACCGAGTCACTGTGCGGAGGGGAGACAGCGGGCGGCGCCGCGTTGGATTGGCCCGATAGCGGCGTCAACGGAAAGGTATTCGCAAGAAGAACAACAAGAACAAGGGGAATAGGGCGCATGGCGGGAAGAAACTCTTTCTGAATCATGGGATGTAATATTTCGGGCGTGTGTTGCGGATACCGACTCTTCCCATTGTGAGCTTTCCGATGGTATCTGTAATAAGGACTCCTGATACCATCTCGTTAATTCGTATGGATTCGACCACTTCTAAGCAGGCCATGTATCAACGGATTTGCGAACAGCTGCAGGAGCTACTCGGCCGTGAAACTGACCTCATCGCGAATGCCGCAAACACCTCCGCGTTTCTCTTCCGTACGATTCCGGACATCAACTGGGTAGGTTTTTACCTGGCGAAACAGCAGGAGCTGGTGCTTGGCCCATTTCAAGGAAACACCGCATGTACGCGCATCCCATTCGGTAAAGGTGTTTGCGGGACGGCGGCCCAGCGACGAGAAACGGTGGTTGTACCCGATGTGGAGGTCTTCCCCGGGCACATCGTCTGCGATACCGCGTCGCGATCGGAAATGGTCGTCCCCCTGATGAATTGGGGTCGCCTGTTGGGCGTTTTGGATGTGGACAGTGCGACCCTGAACCGGTTTGACGAAGACGACCAGGAAGGGTTCGAGTCGATCGGGTCCGTGTTCATGGCCAGTCTGGCCACGGAAGATTTGCCCGACCTGCGTGAAGCGGCAGCGCGCGCGGGCAATAGGGGCGAACGAGAGCACTAGCCCTTCGGGCCGGCTGCGGCGGGCCGATTCTAACCATTACACTGGAATTTGGCGGCAACTACCTCGTCCCAGCTTCTTTCGTGTGCGAATTGCGGCGCTGTACTCGCGCCCGACGCCCTCGTTTGTCCGAATTGCCGGAAATTTACCCATTCGAATGAACTGAATGAGCTTGCCAGCAGGGCGCGGCATGCCACCGCCGTAGGGCAGCTTGCTCCGGCGCGGGATCTCTGGCTTGCGGCGCTAAAGCTCCTGCCACCTGAATCGTCCGAGCATCGCGCCGTCCAACGTGAACTGGAAAAACTGGATGCCCGGCTCTCTCCAAAACCTGGCAGGGATTGGAAAAAGCGCCTCGGGCCTTTCGGCGTCGGTATTGCGGCCCTGTTGAAGTACAAATCGGCGCTATTTCTGTTGCTGGCAAAGGGCAAATTTTTCATCAGTATCCTCCTCTTTCTCGGGCTTTATTGGGCGCGTTTCGGTTGGTGGTTCGCGTTTGGGATTACCGCGTCCGTCCTGCTTCATGAAATGGGGCATTACGTGATGGTCCGGCGATTTGGGTTTTCGGCGGAACTGCCGATGTTTCTTCCGGGATTCGGAGCCTTCGTGAAATGGAACGGCGCCAACGTGGATGGAAGTGTCCGGGCTCAGATCTCATTAGCCGGCCCGTTGTTCGGCTTCTTCTCCGGGCTGCTGTTCTACGGAGTATTTCTCTCAACAGGTCAGCTGGTCTGGCTAGCTTTGGCTCAATTAGCGGGTTGGATCAATCTGCTCAACCTGATCCCGGTCTTCATTTTCGATGGCGCGGCAGCCATGTCGGCGCTCGGTGCTCAAGCCCGGTTGGCGATTGTGTTCGTGAGTATCACGATGTTCTTCACCTTGCACGAGACCTTGTTTCTCTTCATCGCCATCGCTACCGGCTATCGGTTGGTCAAGCGAGATTTCCCACAAGAGGCGAAGCAGGGCATTGCTTATTACTTCGTGTTCTTGATCCTGGCAAACGGATTCTTAAGTTGGTTTGCGACCAATGAGGCAACCCTCCGGTTCGGGAATCAATTGTCCGTCCAGTAAAGTTCAGCATCGGAGCGGCGCACATAATTAGCGTCAAGAACTAAAGGATCGCCGGCAACTCCTCCTCTTCGCAGATCATCCTCTGCGCAGAGCGCGACGGCGCCCGCCAAAAGGCGTGGCGTTTCGATGCGTTCGGCGGTCTCGAACGCCGTGGTCGCGACGATGGGGCCGAGCCACTCGGCATCTGCTGTGATCAGCTGGTACGGATGGTTTTCGGGCAGAAGCGCGAGCCAGTCTCGGGCTTTCGTGACCGTTTCTTCCACGACGGGTTCCAGAGCTTCGTTGTAAACGGCCGCGAAAGCCTCACCGCGCCGGGCATCCAGGAGAACGATTCGCGCGTTTGCCGTTCCGAAGCTGGCCATCGCTCTCATCTTGGAGACTCCCAGAGCCGGCTTACTCATTACCTCTGCAAGGCCTTTCACTCCAGCGATTGCTACCCGAAGCCCAGTGAACGCACCGGGACCGGTCGACACAGCAAAGCAAGTAATTTCGGCGAGCTTGATATCCGCCTCCGAAAGAATGCTCTCGAGGGCAGGAAACAAGAGATGAGCGAATCCTGTACGTGACTCGACGGAACGCTCGATAACGTTCCGGCCGTCCCGGCGGATCGCGAGACTTCCAAACTCAGATGTGAGATCAACAGCGAGTATGATCACAGAAACCGATTAGCGGGTCAGCCTGTACACGCGGTCGATTTCGTACGCTTTGCCGTTCGCGTTGATCGCCTGGACCCGGAGGTTGAGGGGAGCATCAGGCCGGGTCCGCAACTCTGGTGCAATCTGCAGGGTGCCTGCGGAGCCGATTCCCAGGAGCCGCATTCCGTCTCCACTGGCCACGACCTCGCCCCACCATAAGTACTGCATAAATCGTGTGGCGCGGTTCTTGCGAACCAGTTTGGTCTGGAAAGGTGGCGGCACCTGGAGGCTGATTTCATCTCCTTGAGGATCAACCAGTTGGAACGGAATTCTTGAGCTATCAGTTTCAATTTCCTGGACGGGAGGATCGACCGATTCGAAGCGATACGAGCGCAGCATCGATTCCTTATGTCCCTCACGCGGCACCTGGAGAATCCAGTCGTGAGCGTTGTCGGGTGTCTGACGGCTGAAAGTCTCGCCTTTGTAGTCCTTTAGGGGCAATTCTTCCCCCGTAATCGGATTGATCCAAAGCGGATTGTACTTGTGCTTCGGAAGAGATAGCTCCACAATCCCGCCGGTCGGAGCATAGGCAAGGTACTCCACTTCCTCAAGACCCACAGCGCGAGCTCCGGAGACGTCGAAGTAAGGCTCCAACTCCCAGTGGCGCGTATCCGCAACGATTCGCGCCCAGATCTGAACCGCCTTCAGGTTGGCTTCGTCTCGCAAAGAAGCGTAGGAGATCGAGGGGTACTCGCCGTTCGTCGTGCAATCCCAGAGCTCACGCCGAAACTGGTCCGGCTGGGTGGCAGTGACGACGTGTATCTCCGGCATGGTCGTGAACTGATGTTCTACAGCGCCAACTTCGGGATGTGGCGAAGCCTCGATCAGGTAGGTCATCCAGCCGTCCGGAAGCAGCGGCGATGAGGACACCTGCGCGTCGGTAGATCGGGGATGACGGTACGGATCGTACTTGCGCAACAGGGCTCCCACGTCTTTTAGCAGCTCGCGTGAGCCTGTCCGAGCCTCGAAGTTTTGGAGCCCGTTCCATGTGACATTCAAACCCCCGTACCGCGCAACCAGGTAGCGAACGAGAAGCTCCCGGCTCGAGGCATCATCCAGCAA
>JBJMGJ010000137.1:0-4378 GCA_045807965.1 Bryobacteraceae bacterium
CTGTATTGGTCAGGATGGCGTCGAACTCGCCGGGATCGATCGCGTCGATGTTTCTTCTTGCAAGTGCTTCCGCCTGACGCTTCAGACCGGCGTGTAAATGGAGAGCACCGCAACAGCCTTGCTCGCCCGGGATGACAACCTCGCATCCGTTCGCCTGGAGAACTCTGACTGTCGCTTCATTCAAACGGGCAAAGGAGACGTTCGCGATGCAACCGGCCAGGAACGCCACCCGGTAACGCCGTTCGCCTTTGGCCGGAAACGTCTTTCCGATGTTCGAGAAGAAGAAGGGAATCTCCGCAGGCGGGGTGAGCGCTTCGAGATTAGCAAGATTTCCGAATGGCTTCAGGATGCCGGTTGCCCGGACGATCCACTGCAATCCCGATGCCTGATAGATGTACAGCGCCGCGCCGGCGATCTGCAGCGCCGTACGCGACTGGATAGCCCGAAAGGCAAGCTCCTTCAGCCGTTGAGCGAAGGACTTCCGCCCCCTCCTTCTGGCGACCTCAATCTGGTTGCGGGCGGCCTCGATCATGCGGCCGTAGGGAACTCCCGAGGGGCACGCAGTCTCGCACCCGCGACACGCGAGACAAAGCTCCATATGTTGGATGTAGGCTGGTGTGATGGGAGCGCCCGCCGCTACCGCGTTCATCTGATAAACCCGGCCGCGCGGCGAGTCCATCTCGAGACCAAGGTCCCGATAGGTGGGACAAGCGTTCAGACACAAACCGCAGTGAACGCATTTATCCAGATCTTCCTGCGCGGGTCCTTCGCGGCGGTCGGCCCGCATGTCGAGGAGTTCAAAGCTTGCCATATAGACGGGACCGGTTCAACAGCTTAGATGGGTCGAACATTCTCTTAATCTTTTCCATCATGGCAAACGCATTGGAAGCGCCCGGCGTCTTGCCTTCGGGCCACAGTTCCTGGGCCGAGCGGACATCGTCCGGAGCATGTTCGATGACCGCGGTCCAGCCTCGTTCGGCAGCCGTCGCCAGTATCGCAGGTACGGGGCGCCACGAGCTTAAATACACGTAGGAGACGCCTGAGCCCGCTCGACAGACGACAGTTCCCGAGACAAGTTTCAATAACGTTCGGATCTCGAGAAGGGGAGTTCCCAGGCGAACAACGACGCCGCCGGGTTGGCGGCGCAGAAAATCGGCGGAAAACTCAGTCACGTTTTTCCACCAGGCCGCATCCGAGTCGCCGCTAAGGATCTGCGCGCCCGCCAATTCGCGCTCATATCGTGCCAGGACTTTGGGCGAGCCAGAAGCTCGCAGCGCGAGGACAAATCCTTTTTCGTTGAATCTGGCCGCCGCTGGCGGTGACAGGATATCGATCGAGTTCGGGCGCAACTGGCTCTCGCGGACAATCCGGTGGTGCTTCTCCATGAGGGAGTCGGGGTCGGCTGAGGTATATAGAAACGTTTGCGTGGCTTCCGGCAGCGCATGGACGCGGAAATTGACGCTCGTCATGGCAGCCAGTGTCCCGAAGCTGCCGATCATCATCTTGCCCATGTCCAAGCCGGCAACATTTTTAACGACCATGCCGCCCGCCTTGATCAACTTCCCTTGCAACGTGGCGAACGTCATTCCGATGACCATATCGCGCGCGGTTCCGTAGCTCCGCCGCATGGGTCCGCTCACATTAGAAGCGACGACGCCGCCCACGGTCGATTCTTCCGTAAAAGGCGGGTCAAGCGCAATCATTTGCCGTTCACGGCGTAAGAAATTCTGAAGCGCGCTGAAGGGCATACCGGCTTCCACACTGATGGTCAGATCGTCACGTTCGTACTGAAGAACTTTAGTAAGACCGGTGGTGGATACTGTCACATCGGCCGCCAGAATCGGGCCGGCCATGTAGCGTTTCGAGTTTCGACCAACAAGGTTTATGGTCTTCGAAGCCTCGGCGGAACTCCTGAGGGTTTCGGCGAGTTCCTCGGGTGACGTAGGTTTCAGGGCAGACATAGTCTCGTCGACGGATGGTAACTCACGATGTTTTTCAGGTTGCGCCTTCTGATCCGTCCGAGAGGCGCCGCCCTCCATCCGGGTGTTAAGATCGCCTCAGTATCCCACGCCTCTCGAGAGCCTGATTGCAGCCGTTCCAGCGCAGGCAGCGGGCGATCTCTATGGAATTCGAATTTTCAGCCGAGCAGGTTCAGCTTCGGAAACTCGTTCGGGACTTCGCGGAACGGGAGATCCGTCCCCATCTCATGGAATGGGACGAGGCGCAGATATTCCCTCTTGAGGTGATCAAAAGCGCGGGCGAGATGGGACTGTTAGGGGCGATTTTTCCCGAAGAGCTCGGTGGATCCGGATATGGATACATCGACTATTCCATCATCATCGAAGAACTGGCCCGCGTTGATCCAAGCGTTGCCCTCATCATCGCGGCGCACAATTCGCTCTGCACAAACCACATTTATCTGGCGGGGAGCGAAGAACAACGGAAGAGATACATTCCCAAGCTAGCCACAGGCGAGTGGATCGGATGTTGGTCGCTCACCGAACCAGAGGCGGGTTCCGACGCTGCCGGAACGCGAAGCACCGCCGTTTTGAAAGATGGCGAGTGGGTTCTCAATGGCGGAAAGACCTTCACCACCAACGCGCAATACGCCGATGTTTGTGTGGCCATGGCGGTCACGGACCGATCGGCCTCGCATCATGGGATTTCCGCCTTCATTCTCGAAAAAGGAACCGCGGGCTTCAGTGTAGGGAAAAAGGAAAACAAGCTTGGCATGCGGGCCAGCGCTACGGGCGAGGTTCTGTTTTCCCAGTGCCGACTGCCGCCGTCGCAACTGTTGGGCAAGCAGGGCGAAGGCTTCGTCGACAGTCTGCGTATCCTGGATGGCGGCCGAATTTCGATTGCGGCACTCTCTATTGGTCTCGCTCAGGGCGCCTACGAACAGGCGCTCAAGTATGCGAAGCATCGTCGCCAATTTGGCCGCTTCATCTCTGAGTTCCAGGCGATTCAGGACAAACTGGCAAACATGGCGACGTCCATTGAAGCCGCGCGCTGGTTGACCTACTCGGCCGGTTCAAAGAAAGACGCCGGCAACCGCGTGACTAAGGAATCAGCCATGGCGAAGCTGTTTGCGTCCGAGATGGCCGTGCAGGTAGCCGACCAGGCCTTGCAAGTTCACGGAGGCTACGGATTCATCAAAGATTACCCCGTCGAAAAGTTTTATCGGGACGTGAAGCTTTGCACTATCGGCGAGGGCACCAGCGAGATCCAGCGGCTGGTGATTGCTCGTCAGCTTTTGAAAGAGTAGCGTGGCAAAGAGAGCGCCACAATGCGACTTGGCTGCCGCCGATTTCTTAAGGGATCAGCGCGCTCTCGCGAGAGCTGCGACGTTAATCGAATCGCAGACGGACGGAGGACGCGAACTTGTTGCTTCACTCTTCCCCAAGACGGGACGTGCGACGCTCGTGGGGATCACGGGACCGCCCGGGGCAGGGAAGAGCACACTGGTCAATCAATTGATCGGCCGGCTCAGGGCAAAGGGCGGCAAGGTCGGTGTGCTGGCAGTGGACCCCAGCAGTCCCTATACGAACGGTGCAATCCTGGGCGACCGTATCCGCCTCGCCAAGCATTACGGCGATCCCGGCGTGTTTATACGGTCCATGGCAACCCGGGGTAAGCTCGGCGGCCTCGCCAGGGGGACCTTAGAAGTTTCACTGCTGCTTGATGCGGCAGGATTTGACACCATTCTGATAGAAACTGTGGGCGTTGGTCAGGACGAGGTGGAGATTGCAGGCGTGGCTGATGTAACCGTTGTGGTTCTTGTCCCTGGGTTCGGCGACGACGTGCAGGCGATTAAGGCCGGTATCATGGAAATCGCGGACGTTCTGGCCATTAATAAGGCGGATCTTCCGGGCGCGGACCGCCTGGAAGAAGAGCTGCGATCGATGCAATCTCTTAGCTTTACATCTCGGCCGGTGCCAATCGTGCGTGTGATTGCCTCCCAAGGTTCGGGTGTGGAGTTGCTGCTTGAACAGGTGGATGCGATTGCAAAACGGCGGAAGAGCCATGGAGACGAAACCGAGATCTGGTCGGCCCGGCTGCGCGAAATGCTGCGAGAGTCGCTTCTCGCCGGGCTTTCATCGTCGGAGCTGAGGAAACATGCCGCACTGGTTGCCTCGAGAGAGCAGGATCCTTATGAAGCAGTGCGGCAACTAAAGATGGCCGTATTGGCCGATGAGGCACAGAGTTGAGCATGGAAATCGATCATCTTGGCATTGCCGTTCGCAGCTTGACCGAGGGATTATCGTTTTACGAGAAGGCGCTTGGTATGTCCGTTAGCTCCCGCGAGACCGTGGAGGCTGAGGGTGTGGAAGTCGCGATGCTTCCGGTGGGCGATTCCGCCGGTGCGCCGCGGATCGAA
>JBJMGJ010000138.1:0-8616 GCA_045807965.1 Bryobacteraceae bacterium
GCTCCGCTCGGGTCCGTGACGGTTCCCAAAAAGGAGCCAAAACGCTCCTGGCCCAGCAGAGACAAAGTGCTTAAGACCGCTATAAACAACGAAAAGAGAGCTGTGCGCCCGATCAGGATAACCCCGTTGCGCCGCTTCGCAAGTCGTTGTGGCGAGTCGCTTGAATAACGAGATGAAAGCATCAAAACTCCTAGAAATTTCGGATAACGGGAGGGTAGATGCTCAACAAGAACGCATGCGTGGCGCTTTGTCTCGAGACAAAGCGCCCCCGGTAATACCCCGGCGACACTGTTGGTGTCGCCTCCCCTCAACCGTTCTGAGAACCCTTATTGCAATCGCTGGGCCATCTGTTCGCGCTATTGCTTTAATTCGGTCAGGATCATTCATTCCAAAGGACTTCTACCGCGAACGGGGAGGGCTAATCCTATGCTGGTAGTTCCCCTCTGCGTGTAGAGACCAGCGAGGCGATATGACTATTAAGAAGCAATTATGAACATATGGAACTGAAGGACCCCTTCTGTGGTGTCCCAATCGCTTCCAACGCCCCGGCTGCCTGCGAGGAACTTATAGGAAAGCGCGTACAGATTCGCGCGGTGAAAGCGCTCGGTAGCGCACGATTGCTAGACGGCCTGACCGGAACCGTCGTCGCTCTGCACCCCATCGCTACCGGGTGGGTAAAATTAGATCTGGACGAGAATTCGAGGACGCCGCACCGTGATTGGAGCGTCGCGGCAGATCGGCTGGTGCTTGTAAAGCCGGAACCAGCCAATGTTAAGTAAGAAGCTCTTCGCAGTCGATCAATCAACCCGCAGCCCGTATTTCTCCATTCGGTAGATCAAGGTCTTCCGGCTGAGGTCGAGGTACTGAGCCGCCTTCGTCTGGTTTCCCCCGCATTTCTCGAGCGCTTTTACAATCAGTTCCTTTTCGAGACCCTCCAGGCTGAGACCTTCGGGAGGCAACTGAAGGTTGAGCGCACCGACGCCGGTATGAACCGGTCGAAGGAACTCGGGGAGGTCAGACAAACCAATCTCCGTGCCTCGGCTGAGCACGACGATACGCTCCATTACGTTTTCCAGTTCGCGTATGTTTCCGGGCCAGGAATACCGGGCAAAGTAGGAAAGAAGGGCAGGAGGAAGATTCAGTTCCGGACGCCCCAGCTTCTTCTTATTGGAATCCAGGAAGTATCTGACCAGGTCGCTAATGTCGTCCACCCTTTCGCGAAGCGGAGGGAGCGTGATGGGAATGACAGCCAGACGATAGTACAAATCTTCTCGAAACTGCCCAGCCTGCATCATGGTCTTTAGGTTTCGATTTGTGGCGGCGACGATCCGCACATCTACTTTTACCGGCTCCAGCGCTCCTAGCTTCTCCATCTCGCCTTCCTGAATCAGCCGCAGCAGCTTTACCTGAAGATCGAGCGGCAATTCCCCAATTTCGTCCAGGAACAAGGTGCCACCGTCAGCATTCTCGATCTTTCCGCGCTTGTGATCCACTGCGCCGGTGAAGGCGCCTCTCCGGTATCCGAAAAGCTCGCTTTCGATCAGGTCTTTCGGAATTGCGCCGCAGTTGATGGCGAGAAACGGCCGCGCTTTCCGCGGACTGTTCTGATGGATGGCCCGGGCCAGCAATTCTTTGCCTGTGCCCGTCTCTCCCTGGACCAGAACGGTTGCCTCACTTTGAGCGGCACGAGCCGCTATATCGAGCACGTTCAGTAGAGCGGGAGACCGGCCGATGATGGCTTCGAAACCATACTTGGCGTCCAGATTTTCACGGAGCCGATTCACCTCCTCGACCAGTCGTGTGTGCTCGAGTGCTCGATCGACAACCAAAGCGAGTTCGGCAACCTGAACCGGCTTGGTCACATAATGGTATGCGCCGGCCTGCATAGCTTCCACGGCGTTTTCAATGGTGCCGAAGGCCGTCATGACGATGACGGCGATTTCCGGCCACCGTTTGTGTATTTCCTTCAGCAGCTCGAGCCCATTCATACCCGCCATGCGCATATCCGTGAGAACCAGATGGTAATCTCCGGATTCAAGCATCTGAACAGCCTCTTCCGCCTCACCGGCGACTCGAGTCTCATACCCTTGTCGCTGCAATTGCACCTGCATAACACGGCGAAGACTCGCCTCGTCATCTACCACTAGAATTCGAGCTGTTTTCATTTATGAGCTTTCCCGGGCAAGGGGCAGGCGGATGACGAAGGAGCAACCTTCCGGCGAGTTGAAATCAATTGCCAATTCGCCCCCGTGCTGCTCGACGATTTGGTACGCAATCGGCAATCCCAGTCCGGTACCATTCTGTTTGGTTGTAAAGAAAGGATCGAACACTTCATCGACCCGATCGGTTGGGATTCCCGGCCCCGTATCCGATACCCGTAACAGCAGCATGTCTTCTCTGATCTCGGCCGACACTACCACTTCACCCCCGCCTGGCATTGCCTGTATGGCATTGAGCACCAGGTTCAACAGAACCTGTTTCATTTGTTCCGGGTCGCATCTGACGGGCTGAATGATCTCGTGAAAGGTGCGCCGGAGCCTCACGTTTGCTTGCCCCGCCACCTGACGCACGAGATTGAGAACCGAGTCCACCAGGGCGGCCGGATCTGTTGAAATCATCTCCGGAGCGCGAGGCCGGGCGAACTCAATAAACTGCGTGACGAGTCCGTTGAGCCGCGCCGTTTCCTTGCGGATAATGTCCAGGAACTCAGACGCGCGCGCAGGATCCGGTTCAGTTTGCGCGACGTACGCCGCACCTTCGATACTGGCGAGCGGATTGCGGATCTCGTGCGCTAGCCCGGCCGACAGATGGCCGAGCGCCGTCATACGCGCAGCCCTTTTCAGGTGCTCGACGTTGTGCTGGAGTTCCCGGTAGACTTCTTCCAGTCTTCTGGCCGTTGTCCGCAGGCTTTCCCTCTGCTTCCTCTCCCGTTCAGACAACACGCCGGTGAGAACACCGACCAGACAGAACATAGCTGCTTCAAGATAGCGGTCAATCCAGTCGAACGGGCCGAGAGTCTGGTGCCGCAGAAGGTAGACCACGCTCGACAACCCCGATACCAGTGCTCCGCCGCGCCAGCCTAGCGACAGGCCGGCCACAATGATGGGGAAATAAAACAGCCGCTGGAGGATGTAATGCCAGTGCTCCGATTCGTCCGGAGTCAGATACAGAGCAATGGTGGTGAGGCTGAGAGTTATGGCGATTGCAAGAAAGCTCCACGACCGGATGCCCGGAAATTTCCCTGTTGTTTCCCCCTCGTCTGTCACAAAGCAGCCCTCTCCAACATCGCATGCCTCTTTTCGGGCGTCCTCGTGTCCGAGGGGGGGCATCTGGAGGCTTCCCCTGTCTTCCGGCGCCGCGCAGTGTTTTTAGAGTCAAGCGTTTACAGGAAAGGCGCGTTTGGCTTCTGGCGTGCCATTGAAGAAGAAGAAGCCCTAAAACAGAGGACAATTATGAAGCAACTCATTGAAGGAATAAAGAAGTTTCGTACCGACGTATTTCCCGAACATTCTGGGTTGTTCAGCAAACTTGCATCCGGCCAAAACCCACAGGCCCTTTTCATCACCTGTGCTGATTCGCGCATCGTTCCGGAACTGATTACTCAGACGAGCCCGGGAGACCTTTTCATCTGCCGCACAGTCGGGAACTTGGTTCCGCCGCACGGTCAAGGTGACGGCAGCGTTGCTTCCGCGATCGAATACGCAGTGACTGCTCTTCACGTGGCAAACGTGATTGTATGCGGCCATTCCGATTGCGGTGCGATGAAGGCTCTCTTGCATCCTGAGGCAACGGAGAAGCTACCGCAGACCCGCTCGTGGCTTCGCTACGGCGAGGCCGCCCGCGAAGTGGTACTGGGCTCAGGTTTGACGCCTTCGAGCCCCGAGCAACTCTCCGCACTAGTCGAAGAGAACGTGGTGACGCAACTGGAACACCTGAAGACCCATCCTTCCGTAGCGGCTCGACTCGCCCGCAGAAATCTTGAGCTTTACGGATTGGTTTATTCCATCCACACGGGAGAGATCGCTTCCTATGACGCGGTGAGTGACCGGTTCGTGCCTGTGGATGGAAAACTCGCCTCAGCGACGCCGCGAGTGCGTGCCATGGCGGCGAGAAAGGAAGTCGCTTAAATGGCAAACAACGCGATCGTAGAGCCGGAGCTTAAAGAGAAATCGACTGCTCCTCCTGCCGGCATTGCGTCGCAAGCGGGTGCCGACATGGTTGCATCGCTTGTCGTGTTCCTGGTCGCCCTGCCGCTTTGCATGGGTATTGCTATTGCGTCCGGAGTACCGCCTGCCCTCGGCATCATCACTGGCATTATCGGCGGTATCGTCGTCGGGAGCATTAGCGGCGCTCCGCTCCAGGTCAGCGGACCCGCGGCTGGTCTTTCGGTGGTGGTTTTCGAAACCGTTCACAAACTCGGGATTGAGGCGCTCGCGCCGATTTTACTTCTAGGGGGTTTGCTTCAGCTAATCGGCGGATGGCTGAAGCTTGGTCGTTGGTTTCGTGCCATTTCGCCGGCGGTGATTTACGGAATGCTTTCGGGTATTGGCATTCTGATCATTGCCGGGCAGTTTCACGTGATGGTTGACGATAAGCCTCGACCGTCCGGGGTGGCAAACTTATTAGCCATCCCGGAATCTGTTTGGAAGGGATTAGTCCCGCCTAATGGGACCGTCCATCATCTCGCAGCCTTGATTGGTGTGCTCACACTCGCCTCGATCCTTCTCTGGAATCGATTCAAACCAAGCAAGCTCAAGGTCCTGCCAGGGTCTTTGATTGGAGTGGTGGTCGGCACCGTTGCGGCGCATCTGATGCATCTGCCGATTAAACGGGTCGATCTGCCTGCTAATTTGTTCGAGAGCTTCCGAGTTCCCGATATGAGCTTGCTCGGGCGCATGGCGGATCCGGCGGTTATCCTGGCCGCTGTAACCATCGCGGTTGTGGCGAGCGCGGAAACCCTGCTCTCGGCGGCCGCGGTGGATCGTATGCATAACGGTCCGCGTGCGAACTATGATCGTGAGCTGAGTTCGCAGGGCGTCGGGAATGCGCTTTGCGGATTGTTTGGCTCTTTGCCCATGACCGGCGTAATTGTTCGCAGTTCAGCCAACGTCAATGCAGGCGCCAAGACCAGACGCTCCGCAGTTCTCCACGGCGTGTGGTTGTTCGGTCTCGTATGGTTCTTTCCCGGTGTTCTTATGCTGATTCCGACCGCCAGTTTGGCCGCGATTCTGGTGTTCACCGGTTTCAAGTTGGTTGAGGTTCACCGTATTAAACGCTTGGCGGACTACGGCAAGTTTCCAGTCGTGATCTACGCTGCAACCGTGATCGGAATCGTGGGAAAAGACTTGTTGACAGGCGTCATGATCGGGCTTGCGCTCACTCTGGTGAAGTTGCTTTACAAAGCCACGATGCTCAAAGTGGATGTGGTTCAGTCGGAGGACGGCAGCCGCGTTGACATAACGCTACAGGGAATGGCAACGTTCTTGCGGCTGCCCAAGCTATATGAGATATTCGATCGTTTGCCGCAAAACAGCATTATCCATCTCCATGTGGAGAACGTGCACTATATCGATCACACTTGCTACGAGATGCTGCAAGCTTCCGCGGCCCAACGGGCGGAGCAGGGCGGTGCGATCGAGGCTCCGTGGGAGCAACTAGCTAATCGATTCCACCTTCGTCAACTACAGGCTGCTTAGCGCGAACCAAACCGGAGCCCTTCGGACGATCCCGCTTGCGGTAGACGCACGAGCTTGAGCCAGAACTCTTCAAGCGATTGCATCATCTTAAACATGGAATCGATCTCGAGGGGCTTCGTCAGATAGCAGTTGGCATGAAGACCGTAGGCATTCAGAACATCCTGTTCGTTGTCAGAGGTTGTCAGAACGATAATCGGAATCATTCTGAGTTCCGGATCGTTTTTCAGTTCGAGCAGAACCTCCCGACCGTCCTTCTTCGGAAGATTCAGATCCAGAAGGATAATGTCAGGACTAACCGCATCTTCAAATTGCCCCTGCTTTCGAAGAAACTGAAGACCTGCCACACCATCGCCGGCGATATGGATGGTGTGACGGAATCGGGATTCAGACAGCGACTCTTGAACAAGACGGACGTCGGCTGGATTATCTTCGATCAGCAGGATCTGCAATTCATGCCTCAACTCGGATCACCTCTAGCTAGTCTACCTTTTCAGCGATGTTCCTGGTATTAGCGGCGCGACCGACGATCTCTCCGTTCCGTTTGGGTATTGTGAACGAGAAGGTGGAACCGACGCCGGGCTCGGAACTCGCCCAGATACGGCCGCCGTGCGATTCTATGATCCGCTTGCAGATTGCAAGACCTATGCCGGTTCCAGGATAGGTACCGAAGCTATGCAGACGTTGGAAGATGATAAAGATCCGCTCTGTGAATTCCGTTTCGAAGCCAATGCCATTATCGGCCACACTAATTAGCCATTCCTGTTCACGGGTTTCAGCTTCGATTGCAATAGAGGGCGGCACGCCGGGGTTGCTGAACTTCAGGGCATTGGTAATGAGATTTTCAAGCACCTGACGCATCTTTGTTCGGTCTGCTCGCACCCGGGGCAAAACACCGAAACGAATATCGGCGTTCTTCTCCCCGATGGCCGTGGCGAGATCATCCCTGACTTCATCGATGAGCGCCGCCAGATTGAAAGTGTCGTACCGCAGCTTTTGAGCATCGGTGCGGGAATACCGGAGAAGATCCTGGACTTGGCCCTGCATCCGTTTCGCCCCACCCACGATCATTCTTAGATACAGATCTGCATCGCCGTCGAGTTTGCTCCCGTAACGCCGCTCAAGCAATCCGGCGTAACTTGCCACGGTTCTGAGAGGTTCCTGCAGATCATGGCTTGCCACATGGGCGAATCGGCTTAGATCGTCGTTGGACCTTTTCAGTTGTTCGTTCGTACTCTGCAGTTCTGACGTGCGTTCCGCAACCCGCCCCTCGAGTTCCTCATTCAGGGTCAGGAACTCGGCTTCCGCCGCGTCGCGCTCAAGCCCGTACCGAATCAACAGCTTATAGGCGCGGAACAGGAGCGCGATATTGATTAAAAGGCCGGCGACAAAGGACACGGCGAGTTGAAACTCGGCCATTCCCTGGTTTTTCAACCTTGCCTCGAGGAGTCGCTGCTCTTCTCGCTTCAGACCAGCGACTAGCGCTCGAATGGTGGTCATCAGCAAGGCTCCCTGGCGTACCAGGGGCGTCGCGTTCGGCAAGACTGGGTTCTGAGCAACTCGTCTCAGATTGACCAACTGATGCAGGGCGTCCATTCTTCTCGCGACCACGGGATCCAGTTCGTCCATCCGACGCTGCTGGGCTAAGTTATCGCCGACCAAGGTCCGCAATTCCGAGACCTGGTTCATTATTCTCGCTTCCGCGGATTCCAAGTCACCCGCGAAGTGCTCTTCCCCCGTCAGAACAAACGCTCGCTGGCTGCTCTCCGCTTCCGCGATAACCAGCAGCAGTTGGTCCACCTGAGCAAGAACCTGCTGGGTATGAGTCACCCAACCAATACTCGACCGGTAATACTCGGCGAACCACAGAACCAGAACACCAAGTAAAAAGGGAACGAGTAGAACAAGAAAGTAGGCTTGCCGCGTCCGACGGGCGATCGTGCGCTTCACTGATGGGGCCTGGTGAAGTGGATCTCACATAGCAGTGAGAAACGGGCGAAACTCCCTATCGGAAGCCGGCCGGCGTTCCTGATTTGCATCTGTTGCTTAGATTGTATACATTCCCACAAAGCATCGGCTTCCGGCAGGGTTGAACCAGCAAACGATACTCGGTAGCTTGGGTATGAAATGACTTGCGCAGTCGATGAATAATTCACTTCCGGTAGAGCTGCTTCTCATTTTCGGGCTCGCGAAGGTCCTGTCGGAGCTGTTTGAGAGGCTGAGACAACCAGGGTTGGTGGGAGAAATACTCGCGGGCGTGGTCCTCGGTCCGGCGGTTCTTAATTGGATCCATCCCGACGCAGTACTCCACGCCCTGTCTGAACTCGGCATTCTCTTTTTGCTGTTCCGCGCGGGCCTTGAGGTGAAAGCTTCCGAGCTGTTCAGCATCGGCAGAATAGCATTGGTTGTGGCGGTCGCCGGTGTCGTGCTTCCGCTCCTTGCCGGCTGGTTCGCCCTGAAGGCGTTCGGGATGGGCAACATAGAGTCCCTGTTTGTGGGCGCCGCCATGGTGGCCACAAGTGTTGGTATCACAGCCCAGGTGCTTGCGGCAAAGGGGCTTTTGAACGAGCGCGCCAGTAAGGTCATTCTCGCGGCCGCTGTCATTGACGATGTCCTTGGTTTGCTTGTCCTCGCGTTCGTAAGCAGCGTCGCCAAGGGGAGCGTAGACGTCCGCAGTATTGCGGTTACAACCGTTACCGCCGCTCTTTTCACGTTGATTGTTGCGCGATTCGGATCGGCTGCGATGAAACGGGTTGTTCCGCATATCGAAAGGAAACTTTCCGCCAAGGAATCTCAGTTTCATTTCGCTCTTCTGACGGTTTTTTCGCTGTCAGTTCTCTCGGATTACATCGGAATCGCCGCCATCGTCGGATCTTTCCTGGCGGGACTCGCCTTTTCCGAGACAATTGATCGGAGAGTAAGA
>JBJMGJ010000139.1:0-5303 GCA_045807965.1 Bryobacteraceae bacterium
CCACCGATCGATCTGTCTCATTCCCGGATACGCAAATTGGCGGCGGCCCTCGGGCCTGCTTACGTGCGCGTCAGTGGAACTTGGGCCAATACCGCCTATTTTCCACGACTCTGATCGGCCCGCCCCGAAGACTCCGCCAAAAGGCTTCAACGGCGTTTTAACCCGTCCGCAATGGAAGGGCGTGGTCGACTTCGCCCATGCTGTCAACGCGCAGATTGGCACTTCGGCCGCCACCGGTGCCGCCTATGCCCGAGATATCGCTGTGTTCCGACCTTTTCTGAAGCAGGCTGCTCCTGGCGTGGTCTTTCTCGGGCCTGGTTCGGTGGGAGAGGAGGCGTCCTTCCGATGTCATTGAATGGCGGGCTGCTCCCCCTCCGAAGATCTACTGAAAGCGACCGGACCAGTTTTTGACGTCTTCTCGTATCACCTGTATGCAGCCGTTTCGAAACGGTGCACGAGCCTCGGGCCTGTCACCCAAACCACAGCGGCCGCGGCGGTGCGATGTTCTTCCGCTTGTTTCGTCCGAACCATGAGCCCTCATCGCCATAGACTCGATACACTCGCTTGGTATTTACCTGCCATCCTTGACGTCGCAGCAAGACGGTCAAGCGCCGATCGCCGTAACTAACGTGAGTCGATGCGAGTTTCTTTCAAGCGTGCCCGATTGCCTCTTCGCAGCAAGAGACGACCGATAGGACCGGTCGTCTAGACGAGACAGCGCCTTTCCGCTTGCCGCGGGCGCAAGCGTAGTGCAACGGATCGATACGTACGACCCTCGTTGGCTTTGTCCAGCACGCGGTCCGGAAATGCCATCTCATGCTACTTGCTTCATAAGAATCGACCTCCTCGGGCCTTTGTATTTGGAAGAATCGACGTACGGCGTATCATTCGATATTTAGATACTTGATATGACTCACGTAGGAATGATCAACAGATAGGGGAGGTATGGAGTGGCTTAACTATCACCATCTTTTGTATTTTTGGGCTGTAGCCAAAACCGGCAGCGTTACCCGCGCATCGCAGGAACTTCGGTTGGCGCAGCCAACAATTAGCGCCCAGGTACGAGCTCTCGAGGAAGATCTGGGCGAAAAGCTGTTCTTAAAAGCGGGCCGGAACCTTCAACTCACAGAAGTGGGCAAACTGGTTTATGAGTATGCCGACGAGATCTTTTCACTCGGACGCGAACTCACCGACGTACTCAAAGGAAGGCCAAGAGGGCGGCCCGCCCGGCTTGTAGTCGGTATTTCCGACATAATGCCGAAGGTTGTGGCTTACAGAATTCTAGAGCCTGCGCTGAAACTGTCGCACTCCATCCATCTGGTTTGTTATGAGGATCAATCTGAAAAGCTCCTGTTGAACCTCGCCGCTCACGAACTCGATTTGGTTCTCACGGATGCTCCGGCTCACTCCGCAGTAAAAGTACGTGTATTCAGCCATCTACTGGGATCAAGTGACGTCGCACTCTTTGCCGCGCCGGCACTTGCCGCGCGTTATCGCAAAGACTTTCCTAACCGGCTTGACGGTGCGCCATTCCTTATGCCGCTGCGAGACTCGGCTTTACGCCGAACGCTCGATCAGTGGTTTGATGCGCATAAAATTCGGCCGGAAATTGTTGGTGAATTCCAGGATCGAGCGTTGCTGAATGTTTTTGGCCAGGCCGGACTTGGAATCTTCGCTTCCCCGGCAGTGGTGGAACACGAACTTCGAAAGTACTATCGAGTCGCACTGGTTGCCACGTTGGATTCCGCACAGGAGGAATTCTACGCGATCTCGGCCGAGCGCAGAATCAAGCATCCCGCCGTCACGGCGATTTCCGAATCGGCACGGCGAAGCTTGTTCATGACTCACAATCCGCAGAGCGATTGAAGGTTTTTAGAAACCGGAACCGTTCCATCCATACTTTCTATTTTTCAAATAGACCCCCGTTGCGTTATTCCTGGAGGTGCGAGGCGCAAAAGCCTCAAAAAACTCACTGAATCAAGAAATTCATCGAGAGGAGAAGAAACATGCGTCCATTGAAAACTTCATATCGTTGTGCTGCGACCCTGATCCTTTCTGGGTTGACGCTGTTCGCTGCGCCCTCAGTCTCGACGGCTGGGCCGCCCGTCGTACAGTCCGAAGTCGCGGAGGAGTCATCCGATGCCCTTGAGCTCCTGGAGCAGGTTAGGTCCATCTCCCGCGACCTTGCACGCGATGCGGCAACGCTCGAATCATACACGCTGGGACGGCTGTCCTGGCAAACTCATGCCTATCAACTGAACTCAGCTAAGGAGCACATCAATGCCATCGGCGAGCGGCTTCAAAGCTTACAGGCGATTCGACATACCGCTGCACCTTGGCAAAGGCAAGCGATCGACGCAATGATCCCAGTGGCTCGGGAACTCGCTTCTCGAACGGAGGATGCAATCAGGCATCTAAATGACAATCATCAGCGCCTATTGGAGCCGGTGTACACAAATCATCTGCGCACGATCGCTCAGAACAGCGAGCAGATAAAACAAACTACGAGTCTTTTCCTGGATTATGCGAATACGCAGGAGAGGCTGAATGATCTGAAGGAAAGGCTTACCACCACACAACAGTCTTAATTGTGGCGAGCAACCCAGACAAGCCGTTGGCCCGGAGTGCGCCGGGCCAACGCGAAATTACAGGAAGGAAAATATGTTGAACCGAATCAAGACCGTAGTATTCATGTCAGTTCTGACGGCCTTATTCTTATGGCTCGGACAGGTGCTGGGCGGCAATGCCGGTGCGGCGATTGCGTTAGGCTTTGCCGCGGTGATGAATTTAGGCGTCTACTGGTTTTCGGACCAAATTGTGCTTCGCATGTACAACGCGCAAAGGATAGGTCCAGCGAATGCACCTGAACTGTACAGCATGGTGCGGGATTTGACGCTCCGCGCGCGTTTACCGGTGCCAGAGATATTCCTGATCCCAGAGGCGGCACCCAACGCGTTCGCAACCGGCCGCGATCCGAAGCACAGCTCGATCGCGGTTACACAGGGTCTGCTTTCGATGCTGAACCGAGACGAGATCCGAAGTGTAATCGCACACGAACTGGGCCACATTCGCAATCGGGACACATTGATCATGACTGTAGCCGCAACACTCGCCGGGGGACTCAGCCATATCGCAAATATGGCGATGTGGGCTGCCTTTTTCGGGGGCGGCGCCCATTTGGAAGAAGAGGACAGCGGGCATCCGGCGGCAGCTCTGCTGGCTCTGATCATTGCGCCAATTGCTGCAACGCTCATCCAGTTGGCGATTTCACGGACGCGTGAGTTCTTAGCGGACGAAGCCGGTGCTCGCATGAGTGAAAATCCGTTAGCTCTCGCTCGCGCGCTGCAGAAATTAGAGTTCGCGCGAAACCGGGTGCCGATGCAGCACGGCAACCCAGCCACGGCGCACCTGTTCATCGTGAATCCCTTCGTCGCAGGCGGATTGGTGAAGCTATTTAGCACGCATCCGTCGACTCAAGAGCGTATTGCTCGGCTGGAATCGATGGTCACTCGTAGGTCGCCGCTGGCGGCGTAAACAAGTGGCGAGAAGATCACTTGCATATTCTCCGATGGCGGGCAGCTGCTTTGGGCTCGAGGCAAGAGTGGCGCCCATGCCGTCGCGATTGCAACGTTAAATCACATCAAGGACAAAGGAGTCTGTATTGCCGCAATTGCAAGAGTCGCGGGAAGATCGCCAAAGCACAACGACCTCTGCTGAAGCGTATGCGCCGCGCCAATACTCGTTGAGCGCTTCTATTTGGCTGGTAGTGAAATTGATACTTCTGGCGGGCTTTTTGATAGCTCTGCTCTGGATGTTCGAAATCTTTGTTGCGAACTAAGCGTTAGCTCCAGTGCAGAAATAATCCACATGGTGCCGGAAGAAAATTCTCCAGCGCTTATAAGCTTCCTTATTCCAAGAGATCAGCGGCCGGGTAGCTGATAAATACAATTCGAATTGCTATTCGCTAGAGCAGCGAGAACGTCATGCCCTCCAAGGGCCGGAATCTATCGATTATCTCGAACCGATTGCTCTCAATTATCTAAGGATCCAGTAGATACGCCGTTCATCGAATGAAGGGAGAAGAAACCAAAGAAAGGAAGAGATTCATGTTGATGAAGAAAAACGACGCTAAGGCCTCGATTGCATGTAAATTGGAACCGGCGTCGAGAGTCCCCTCGGACTATCCCGAGCTACCAAGGATTTCCAAATGGGAGGAGACAGCCGTCGTTCTCAAAGTGGCCGCGTTCATACTGCTCATGATGGGTATTGGTTCGGCTATCAACTACTTCGGCGGTGGCTGATGCTGTTCAGAGTGTCACGGCGGTGCGGAGTGCCAGCAGAGTAACTCCTGTCACAACCGCATAAAGAAACATACGAGCCCGGCGATAACACTGGCCCGCCGAAATGCGAGAACTGACCATCCGTATGTACGCCCGAACGAGAGCGCAAGCCCGCATCGACACGCGTGTAGGAACCAACTTGAGAACTGAGGCGAGTTACTTAGGCGTCTCGTTTACGACGGGGCGTCCTAGCTCTTACAAGCGCACGTACAGGGCGGGGATTCCGATGTCGAAGATTCTGCTTGGTTGATTCGCTAGCTGCCTGCGCGGGTTGGCGTCGCTCTTATTGATGCCGCGAACAAGCAGTAACCGGCATTGCTGGCATCAGTAACCGAAACAGGTTCCGATGTTCCACAATCCACTTCGCCACCGTGAGCGTACCAATGGGTTGGGGACCGGACACTCTAAACAGCCGTAGCCGCGCCGATGCTGCAGTTTTGTGATATCCATGGGACGAGTTCTCGGCCCGTCGATGTCTTCGTTCTGATACATAGAAGACTAATACGGCTGAAAGTGGTAAGCGCGCGTGAGATAAGGTAAAACGATGGCGAACAAGAACGACGTGAAACCGATACCACAGCGCGAACTGAAGAGTCCGCGGCAGGAGTTGGGGCGAGTAGCGGAACCGAAACGTCTGATTTCATCTACTATCCGACGAATAAAGTCGTTGGAATTATTGATGATTCGGATGATGCCGAAGCAGCTGTGAGTGACTTGGAAGCGGCCGGGTTTACAGCTGACGAGATAGAAATTTTGACAGGTGAGGAAGGAGCTCACCGGATTGATTCGACCGGCCGCAAGCACGGCTTGCTCCCGCGGATCGTCAGGTCAATACAAAAGCTGGGGAACTACGAACTCGACCATATTAGACGACACGAGCAGGAGCTTCTGGCGGGTCACTTTGGTATTGGTGTCACCGCCAAAGAGGAAAACGATCGCGAAAGAGTACGACAGATACTGAAG